>CACYCG010000013.1 GCA_902772855.1 uncultured Ruminococcus sp. | reverse complement strand
GTAAAGGAGAGCGGTCCCTTCCACCCTTCGCCCGGCGACGAAGAAACGCCGGGGAGCTGCCCGAGGAGAGGAACCTGCCCTTTATACGGAGAAGCTGTCCTTCAGAAAAACGAAAACCACAAGAACAACCTCAAGCACGAGATTATTATTCACTATTCAGTATTCACTATTCATTATTCATTAAGCCGCCATCGGCGGCGTTTCTCCCCCGGACCCCCTTCCAAAAAACCTGCACTTAAAAAGAAGGCAGGCATGAGCTTTATGACACTGGCCGCCTGCACCAAAGTTCCGTATGCTTCTGATAGCTGTTTGCAAAACATCTTCTTTTCCTGATGGCTGGATCCCCTTTTTTCTCCGCTGACAGTTGAAGGTTTATACCTGCGCCAACGTTCTCACCACTTCTCCCGCTGCGATCAGGCCGGCGGCGGCAGGAACGAAGGCGATGCTGCCGGGAACTACTTTTCCGGTGGATTCGTCCCTGCGGCGAATGCCCCGGTCGATGGGCATTTCTTTGGAATAGACCACCTTCAGCTTCCGGATGCCCCGGGCTTTCAGCTCCCGCCTCAT
This sequence comes from uncultured Ruminococcus sp., assembly GCA_902772855.1. Taxonomy (GTDB): domain Bacteria; phylum Bacillota; class Clostridia; order Oscillospirales; family Acutalibacteraceae; genus UBA1213. Next base: position 20,522 of record CACYCG010000013.1, on the reverse strand, counting down.
CACACGGGCCAGCGGACAGACCGAAGTGCGGTAAATATCGTCTATTTCAAACAGTTCCGGGTGCAGCTTGTTCCCGGCGCCCATGCAGGAAATGACAGGAACGCCCAGCCGGTCACAGCGGCAGATGATGTCGATTTTAGCGCTGACCGTATCCACCGCATCCACCACATAATCAAACGATTCAAACGGAAAGCTGTCTCCGGTTTCCGGCGTGTAGAACTCCGGGTATTCCCGGATCACCACCTCCGGAGAGATCGCTCTGGCCCGCAGGGCGGCGGCGGTCGTTTTCCGCATTCCGATCGTATCCCTTGCGGCGATGATCTGACGGTTCAGATTGCTCACGGAAACGGTGTCCCGGTCCACAAGATCCAGCGCCCCCACGCCGCTTCGCACGAGAGCTTCCACCACATAGCCGCCCACGCCGCCGATCCCGAACACCGCCACCCGGGCTTTCTGAAGGCGATTCACAGCTTCTTTTCCGAGCAGCAGCTCCGTTCTTTCCAGCATTTCTCCCATTCTGCGTTGTTCCCCTTTCTGATGGAATCGGTCATTTTCCCAAAAATACTTTCTCCAGCAGGGAAAGATTGGTTTCCTTCGGCTGGAACCGGATAGAGATAAAAGGATTGCCTACGGTATTTACCAGTGCCCGAGTCCCCATGCGCTCCATCACCTGAGCGGCTCCTTCGCAGCGGATCTGCTCAAAGAAAAGCTGGATCCCCGTTTCTGTCTGGCGCACCACGGTCACTCCCATGCGCTGGGCGGTGCTGCGGATCAGGGAGATCCGCAAAAGGCCCAGCACCACCTTCGGCGGGTCTCCAAAGCGGTCGATCAGTTCGTCGAGCACGTCCTGTGCATCTTCTTCTGTGCGGATATCGGCGATCCTCCGGTAAATTTCCAGCCGCTGGGTCAGGCTTTCGATATACCATTCCGGAATGTGGGCATCGGTGTTGATGTCGATCAGGCAGTCCTTATCCTCCGGCCGGGGCTGCTCCCCCTTGGCCTCGCTCACCGCCTGATTGAGCAGTTTCATATACATATCATATCCCACGTCCGTCATATTCCCGTGCTGCATGGCCCCGAACATATCCCCGGCGCCCCGCAGTTCCAGGTCCCGCATGGCAATTTTGAAGCCGGAGCCGAATTCCGTAAACTCCCGGATGGCGGAAAGGCGTTTCTGGGATATTTCACTGAGGGCCTTGTTGGCTTCAAAGGTAAAGTAGGCATAGGCCCTCCGGGAAGAGCGTCCGACCCGTCCCCGGAGCTGGTGAAGCTGTGACAGCCCCATGCGGTCGGCGTGTTCGATAATGAGGGTGTTGGCGTTCGGGATGTCCACGCCGGTTTCGATGATGGTGGTGCACACCAGCACGTTGATCTCCTGCTCGAGCATCTGCCGCCAGACTTCGGAAAGCTCCCCTTCCGACATCTGTCCGTGCCCGATCCCCACTTTGGCTTCCGGCACGGCCTCTTCGATTTCGGCGGCTTTTGCTTCAATGCCGTCGACCCGGTTGTACAGGTAAAACACCTGCCCGCCCCGGCGCAGCTCCCGCCGGATGGCTTCCCCGATCACCGCCGCATCGTATTCCAGCACATAGGACTGCACCGGCCGCCGGTCCTGGGGCGCTTCTTCGATGGTGGACATATCCCGAATGCCCGACATCGCCATGTTCAGCGTGCGGGGGATGGGCGTGGCCGACAGGGTAAGGATATCCACCTGACGGTACGTTTGCTTGAAATCCTCTTTTTGTTCCACTCCGAAGCGCTGCTCCTCGTCCACGATAAACAGCCCGATATCCCGGAATTGAATATCCTTCTGAATGAGCCGGTGGGTCCCGATGACCATGTCAATATTGCCTTTTTTCAGGTCTTCGATGATCTGCGCCTGCTGCTGCGGGGTGCGGAACCGGGACAGCAGCTCCACCTTGATCGGATACCCCTCAAAGCGGCGCAAAACGGTCTGGTAATGCTGCCAGGCTAAGATGGTGGTGGGCACGAGCAGGGCGCATTGTTTGCCGTCCGTGACGCATTTGAACGCCGCCCGCAGCGCCACCTCCGTTTTTCCGAAGCCCACGTCTCCGCACAGCAGCCGGTCCATCGGCACCGCCCGCTCCATATCCGCCTTGATCTCTTCAATGCAGCGCTTTTGGTCTTCGGTTTCCTCATATTCAAACTTGTGCTCAAAATCCCGCTGCCATTCGGTGTCCCCGGAGAACGCAAAGCCCTTCGACTGCATTCGCTGGGCATACATCCGGATCATTTTATCCGCAATATCCTTCACGGCGCTGCGCACCCGCGCTTTGGAGCGCTGCCATTCGCCGCTTCCCAGCCGGCTCAGGCGCACGACGGTCTCATCCTTCGGACCGATGTATTTTGCCACCATATCAAGCTGCGTGACCGGCACATGGAGGATGTCGTCCCGGGCATAGCGAATGGAGATATAATCCTTCGTCACCCCGTGCGCCGTCACCTTTTCCACGCAGAGAAACTGCCCGATGCCATAGGTGGAATGCACCACATAATCGCCTTTCTGCAGTTCCGACAGGGAAAACAGCGCTCCCGGCTTTTTCCGGCTGTTTTTTTTCCGGGCTCCGGAGGAGGAGGAGGTGTGGCTGTGGGCAATCAGGCAGAACCCGGCTGAAGGATATTCCATCCCGGCGCTCAGGGTTCCTTCGGCAATATACAGCCCCTCTCCCGGCAGGGGGTCGGTGCTTTGCAGGCGCTGGGCGCTTTTGTCCATCAGCGCCATTTCCGTCAGCAGGTTTTCGGTGTTTTTTTCCGTTCCCGCCAGCACGATCACCGTGTGCCCGGGGGTCAGCAGCGTTTCGAGATCTTCGCACAAAACCGACACCGACCCGCTCCAGAGGGATAACTGCTTGGCGGTAAAGCTGACCAGTTCCCGCAGCGGCAGTTCGCAGGTGCCTCTTGTAAAGTTGTCCATAAAAACCGTATCCCTGGCCGCCAGCGCCGACAAATGGTCCTCCCATTCTCCGGAAAACCGGTCCAGCCCCCGGCAGAGCACGCCTTCTTTCAGAAGGTCCTGCAGCTCTTCCGTGAAGCGCAGCATGGCGGCCCGCACCTTTTCCCGCTGGTTCGGCTGTTCCGAAACAAACACCAGTTCGTTTCCCTCAAAATAATCGTACAGCGTGGCGGGGGCGGGATAGATCAGGGAATAATACTTATCCGCTGAGGATAGCCGCCCGCTGGAAAGCAGCAGATCAGCCTCCTCCTGCATGATGGCTTTGGCTTTGGGGGCGTTTTTGTCCCGCAGAGAAGCTGCTTTGGTCCGGATCCTTTCCGACAGTTCTTCGGGGTTTTCTATCAGCAGTTCCACCGAGGGGGTGATGACCACTTTTTCCCGGCGTTCCAGCCGCCGCTGGGTTTCCGGATCAAAATCGGAAAGGGAGTCGATCTCATCGCCCCAGTATTCCAGCCGCACGGGTTTTGAAGCGGAAGGCATAAAAACATCCACAATGCCGCCCCGCACGGAAAACTGGCCGCTTCCTTCCACCTGTTCGCTGCGCACATAGCCGCAGGAAAGCAGCAGGGAAAGGAGCTTTTGCAGCGGAAATTCATCCCCCTCCCGCAGCACGGCGGTGTGCTGCCGCAGGACGTCCGGGGGAATGGTATACTGCAGCGCCCCGTCCGCACAGGCCACGATGACGTCGCATTCCCCCTGCAAAAAAGCAAACAGCGCCCCGATGCGCTGGTGGACATATTCTGATGATACACTTGTTTTATCCCGGAAGTTGAAATCCCGAGAAGGGTAAAACCGTGCCCGCAGGCCCATAGCGGTGAGGTCGCTCACCATGCGGGCGCCCTCCGATTCATCGGAAGCCAGCAGGAGCGCCCGTTTCTGAAGGTCCTTGCAGAGCGTGCAGACCAGGTGCGCTTTGTGCACCGCCGAAAGCCCGACAGCCATCACCGGCGTGCGGCCGGCCTTGACCGAGCGGCGCAGGCTGCGGTATTCTTCTGTGCGCTCTAAAACGTGCCATAAAAATTCCATTGGTTCCTCCTCATGGTTTTCGGTGCTCAGGAATTGTACAGGTTCATCGCCCGGTCTATCTGTCCGGAGAGGATCAGCTTCACCGCTTCGGCAGCCTTGTCCGCTGCCTCCTGCACCAGCTTTTCCTCCGCAGATGAAAACCGGGAGAGCACCCAATCCGCTAAATCCCACCGTTCCGGCTTTTGCCCCACGCCGAGCTTGATCCGGGGGAATTGGTCGCTCCCGGAGAGATAGAGGATATTTTTCAGGCCGTTATGCCCCCCGTCGCTTCCCTTGCGGCGGATCCGCAGCCGGCCCGGCTCCAAGGAAATATCGTCCATCAGCACGATGACGTTTTCCGGCGGGATCTTGTAAAACCCCATCGCTTCGGTCACAGCCAGCCCGGAACGGTTCATATAGGTGGAGGGCTTCATCAAAAGCACCTTCTGCCCGCCGATCTCAGCTGTGGCGCACAGGGATTTGAATTTGATGCGGTCCACCCGCACCGATATTTCCGCAGCCAGCGCATCCAGCGCCATGAACCCGGCGTTATGCCGGGTCCCTTCATATTCTCTCCCCATATTGCCCAGCCCCACCACGATATGAGAAAGCCCGTCGGTGGGGAACTTTTCCTTTTTGAAAAACATATATTCTCTCCTTTTCCTCTTGCCTGCGGCCAGATTGCCGCCTTACATCATGACGCATTCATAAAACGCCAGCGAAGCGCACGCATACACGCCCGCCGCACTGCACAGCACGGCATATCCGATCGTTCCCGCCGGTTTTTTCTCTTTCTGCCCGAACAGCAGTCCCGCCGCCTTTCCCAGGAAGAAGGCTCCCCACACGATCAGCACCACCGCGTAGCGGATATTCTGTGTGCAGACGTGAGGATAGGTCAGGCAGAAACTGTAATACATTCCGAGGAAGACCTCGTACACCAGCCCCGTGAACACCTTCAGCGGGAAGGGCATGGACTTGTCCCGGACCCAGACGAAAACCATCGAGGCCGCTGCTAACAGCGCAGCGGCGACGCCCGCCCAGAAAAGGAACTTGTCAAACCCGGCCGCCCGCGGGTAATAGGCGGTGGTAAAGGTTTCGTCGAAGAGGGAGGTTTTCATCAGCCCGATCAGGGGGTTGTATTCGCTGTAGGTTCCCTTATAAAACAGGAACTGCTCTCCGACCTGCTCAAACTGAAACCAGCGGAAATCGAACAGCCGCTGATAAACGGGGATGTTCCCGACATACTGCTCGGAGTTTTCCGAAAGCCGCATGACGTAGGTGATGGGGACCCCATAGGAAACAAGGTTCCGGATGCCCCACCAGAGCGACAGCGGCACGCTGACCAGAAGGAACGCCGCAAACTGCCCCACAAACTGTTTCCGGCGCTGTGGGAGCCGGTAAAAGCCGTACAAAAACAGAAAGCCGATGGCGGGAGCTGTCATCCACACCGAGAGCTTTGTCATCATGCCCAGCCCGAAACAAACCGCCACGCACAGGATGCGGGGGAGGGTGGGGTTTTTGTACCAGTACAGGGTATTCAGCAGCGCCCCGAGCAGCAGCGTGACCGACAGCAGATCGTTATTGATGCTGCCCCCCAAGATGAGGAAGGTCGGGCAGAAGGCCACGACCGCCATCGCCGCCGGAAGGCCCCGGCCCTTCAGCCCCATCGCCCGGAAGATCTTGCAGCAAAGCACCATGCAGAAGGAAGAATACATCAGCGTCAGAAGCTGCACGTTTTCAAAGGCTTCGTCCCGCCCGACGCCGAGCAGCACCTGCAGCCGCACCCACAGCGCTGCGATGATATGGTGGCAGGGCGGGTGGTAGAACTGGTAAACCGTGCGGACGTCTATGTCCGGCAGCGCTCCGTGGAAGGCCAGCGTCGCAATATAGCCGATATGCCCGTCCATAGATTCGAGAGAACCGGCGTCATGCTGTTTTTGATAAATGGAGAAGGTCAGAACATACGCCAGCCGCAGCAAAAACCCGGCCGCCATCAGCAGCAGGACCGCTCTGCGGGTGGTGAGCATCCTCCGGCACAGCCAGTAGGCCCCCAGCACCGCCACCAGCGGCAGCCCCAAATTGAGCAGGACCAGCGCCGGTTTTTTCGCCCCCTCCAGCATCAGGAACGAAATGCCCCCCAGCCCCCAGAAAAAAGCCGTCAGCACCAGCACAAACGGGCGCTTCGTCTTCTGGGGAAGGGAATGCGCCATGTACAGGGTCAGCCCGGTCCCGGCCAGGGCAAACCCCGCCGCCGGCAGCAGCCACAGCGGATGCTCCCCGGTGATGAATACACATAAAAGCGACAGCACTCCCAGCGTGATAAACGGATGTTTCAGCGGATTCCATGATTCCCGCTTTTTCAGCAAGCGGACCGGCATTCTCATAAACGACGACCTCCCCGGACAACACCACAAGGCTGCCGGCATGGTTTCTGTCGGCAGCCCGGTGATGGCTTAAGATTGTTTTGTTTCGTGATAGGTTTTTTCTGTATTGACATTCCAGATGGGACGGCGGTCATCCGAACCGGATTTGATGGCTTCGGCAGCCCGGATCGCTGTCAGCATGGAATGATCCATATTATTGTAGCGATGCTGTCCGTTGCGCCCCACGCAGTACAGGTTCCGGTACCCGTTCAGGCATTCGATCAGCTCGTCCATGCGGCTGTAGGTGTCGAAATACGCCGGGTAGGCTTTTTGCACCCGCTCCCGGTGGCTGTCCAGCACCTTTCCTTCTCCCAGCACGCCCATCGCCCGAAGCTCCCGGACGGCCAGTTCCACACATTCCTCATCGCTCAGGTTCCAGAAATCGTCCCCTTCGGCGCAGAAAAACTCCAGCCCGATCCATACCTGATGTTCCGGGTCGCTGACCATATAGGGGGACCAGTTGTTGAAAATCTGAATTCGTCCCAATTTCACGCCCGGCTCCTGCACATAGATCCAGCAGTCGGGAACGATGTCGGAAAGGGTTTTCATGGCGGTTTCGTTTTTCAGGTCCAGCCGGTCCACCAGCAGCCCCACGGTGACAAAATCCCGGTAGGGAAGGCCGCAGGCCACCTGCTGCATTTCTTCCGGGGGCACATCTCCCGTCATGCCGCCCACTAAATCTTTCACCGGCATGGAAGAAATGAACACATCCCCTTCGATCGTTTTTTCTCCCTGCGGGGTCTGGCACACCACCGAACGGATCTCTCCCTCTTCGCACCGGATTTCCGTCACCTGGTGGTTTTTCAGCAAAACGGCGCCTTTTTTCACGGCTTCTTCCGCAAGCAGTTCCCACAATTGCCCGGGACCGTATTTCGGATACCAGAATTGTTCGATCAGAGAGGTTTCCACTTCTTTTTTCTTCTTTTTGCCCCCGAAGGTCTTGGAAAACATATCCTTGAGCACCGCCCGGATGGAAAGCCCTTTCACCCGCTGGGAGCCCCAGTCGGCCGAGATATTTTTCGGGTGGCGTCCCCATAGTTTTTCGGTGTAGCCTTCAAAGAACATTCCGTACAGTTTCCTGCCGAAACGGTTGATGTAAAAGTTTTCGAGAGAATCTTCCGGCTTTTTCACGAAGACGGAGCGCATATAGCTGAAGCCCACCGACATAGTCGTGGCGAACCCCAGATTTTTCAGGGTTTTGGCGGAAAGGGAGATCGGATAGCTGAAAAACTTTTTCCGGTAATAGATCCGGGAGACCCGGTCCCGCACCAGCATGACCCGGTCCTGTGTTTCAGGGTCCGGCCCGCCGGGAGTCAGCGGTTTTTCCCGCCCGAGGACTTTATCGTCGTAGGAAGGAGAGCCCTGCAGGGGCATCAGCTCGCTCCAGCGGGTCATTACTTCATCGCTTTTGGAAAAAAAGCGGTGCCCTCCGATATCCATCCGGTTTCCTTTATAGCGCACGGTCCGGGAAATGCCCCCGATGGCGTCGCTTGCTTCGAGAATGGTCACTTCGTAATCGGACCCGTCCCGGAGCAATTCATACGCCGCCGTCAGCCCGGCCGGTCCTGCGCCGATGATTACAATCTTCTTCAAAAAAATCACACCTCTATTATGGTACCGGGCCAGCGCCCGATGGCAATTCGCCTCATACATTGTAATGCAAAACCTTCCATTTGTCAACGGCGGGCAGCGTGACGCTGCACCCGGGTCTGGGGGAGTGCCCCCAGACCCCCCGTTCGGGGCTTGAACCTAAAGAAAACGCTAAAAGTCTTGCAAAGGAAAGCAAAGTTTCGCTCAAGCCTTTTCAAAGGCTTGCAGAGTCCAGAGACGGAGTCTCTGGTCGCACTCCGCAGAGTGCGAAATCTTTGGACACGATCCCTCCGCAGGGGGAGAGGGGGCGCCCTGGGAAAGAGGGCGCCCCCGGGCAGGAAGGAAACCATCTCAGAAATCTTCCGGCCTTCAGCAAGGTAACGCCAGAAGAAAAACCTGCCGCACAGACCAATTGCATATGGCACAGTACACATGGAGCCGCCGTCCCGGCAGCGTTTCCGGCGCTTCTGATTGATAATTTGTGCAATCCCCGAATATATTTGAATATTTTTTGAAATCATATTGACAATCGGGGAAAAAGGTGATACTCTAACAATAGATTAGCACTCTTGCACCGAGAGTGCTAACAGCGAGGTGGAAAGAATGGAACCCGGTCAGAGAAAAATGAAGATTCTTGCCGCCGTGGTGGAGGCTTATATCGAAACCGGCGAGCCGGTCGGTTCCAAGACCTTGTGCGACCATCTGGGCTTTGCCGTTTCTTCCGCAACCGTTCGGAATGATATGGCGGAACTGGCGTCTCTGGGTCTGCTGGAACAAACGCATACTTCCTCCGGACGGGTGCCGACGGATTGGGGCTATCGGATCTACGTTGATAGGCTGATGCAGGTCCCGCCGCTGACCCGGCAGGAACGGTCTTCCATTGAAGATGCGCTGTACCAGTGTTCCGATGCTCCGGAGCATCTTCTGGAAAGTGCTGCCGAGGCGCTGTCCCGGATGACCGGGTATGCAGTGGTGGCGCAGGCCCCTTCGGGAGAAAACGCCCTGATCCGGCGGGTCAGCTTTGTGCGTACCGGCCGGAGCACTGCTATGGTTGTTCTGATCACCTCCACCGGAACCGTGAAAACCCGGCTTTTCCGGTGCGATTATGTGCTGACGCCGGAACTCATCCATATGTTTGAGGACAGCGTCAACGACCGCTTTGCGGGGCTTCCCGTCACCGGGGTAACGCCCGCCTTCATGCAAAGCACGGCAGCCTCCTTCGGAGAATTGTCCATTCTGATGACCAACGTGCTCTTAGCCGTCGGTGAGGCTGCCAAAGAAGCGGCCGGAAGCGGCGCCTTCATCAAAGGGCAGTCCAACCTCTTCCTGATGTCGGAGCTGGCTTCGGCAGACGGCAAACGGGTGATGGAGCTGCTGGGGCATTCACAGGAACTCAACCGGCTGCTTTCGGATGCGGATAAAAAAATCAGCATCCTCATCGGCAGCGAGATCCGGCATCCGGCACTGGCTAATCTGAGCATCATCGTTTCCCGTTATGCGGCGGGAGAGGATTGTGTCGGGGCGCTGGCGCTGCTGGGACCGGTGAGAATGAATTATCCCAAAATGGCGGCAGCCTTGGAGTTTACCGCCGAAACGGTGGAAAAACTTCTGGAAGAAATGCTGGCGGAAGGATAAGTCAGCAGGTGCAACGAAAGGAGAGAGTGAATCTTGGCAAAGAAAAAGAATGCCGGGTCCCGGAGTTCGGGAACTGCTGCAGAAGCAGCGCCGGCCGCAGCCGAGCAGACGGCGGAAGCACCGGAATCCGAGGTGCAGACCGAACCGGCGATAGAAACGGTCAGCGGGGAGGAGCTGGAAAAGCTCCGCTCGGAATATGCCGCCCTGAAAGACCAGTATCAGCGGCTGGCGGCGGAGTTTGACAATTTCCGCAAGCGGACGGAAAAGGAGAAGGTGGCAACGTTTGACAACGCAGTGTCCACCATTATTGAGGCGTTTCTGCCGGTGGCGGATAACTTCGCCCTCGCCCTTTCTTCCTGCGATGATGCGGGGGAAGAATTCCGGAAAGGTCTGGAAATGATCCGCAAGCAGCTGGATAATGCATTCAAACAACTGAATGTGGAAGAATTCGGAGAGCGGGGAGAAGAATTTGACCCCATGCTCCACAATGCGATCTCCCGGATCGAAGACCCGGAGCTGGAAGAAGGCTTTATCGCCTCTGTCTACCAGAAAGGGTTCCGTATCGGAGATAAGATCATCCGCCACGCCACCGTGCAGGTGACAGGCGGCGTCTGAGCATTTTTCAGTCAGGCATCAGAGATCCCTTTGACGGATCATGATATAGAAAAAATAAAATGATAATTTGGAGGAATTGATTATGGCTAAAATAATTGGTATCGACCTGGGAACAACGAACTCTTGCGTAGCAGTGATCGAAGGCGGCGAGCCGGTCGTCATCGCCAACGCCGAAGGCTCCAGAACCACTCCTTCCGTTGTGGCGTTTGCCAAAAACGGTGAAAGACTGGTCGGACAGGTGGCAAAGCGTCAGGCAGTGTCCAACCCGGACAACACGATCGCTTCCATTAAAAGACAGATGGGCACTTCCCACAAGGTGGAAGTCAACGGCAAAAGCTACACCCCGCAGGAGATCTCCGCTATGATCCTCACCAAGCTCAAAAAGGATGCAGAAGCCTATCTCGGCGAGACGGTCACACAGGCGGTCATCACCGTTCCGGCTTACTTCACCGATGCTCAGCGTCAGGCCACCAAAGACGCCGGACGCATCGCCGGGCTGGACGTGAAGAGAATCATCAACGAGCCGACCGCTGCGGCCCTGTCCTACGGCGTAAACAAAGAAAACGACCAGAAGGTCATGGTATATGACCTGGGCGGCGGCACCTTCGATGTATCCATCATCGAAATGGGCGAGGGCGTTCAGGAAGTGCTGGCTACCGCCGGCAACAACCGTCTGGGCGGCGACGACTTTGACAAGAAGATCATTGACTGGCTGGTGCAGAGCTTCAAAAACGACACCGGCATCGACCTCTCCGGCGACAAGACCGCCATGCAGCGTCTGAAGGACGAGGCGGAAAAGGCAAAGATCGAACTTTCCGGCATTACTTCCGCCGAGATCAATATCCCCTTCATCACCGCCGATGCTACCGGTCCGAAACACCTTGACTATACCCTGACCCGTGCTAAATTCAACGAACTGACCGCCGATCTGGTGGAAAAAACGATGGGCCCGGTCCGTCAGGCATTGGCTGACTCCAAACTCTCCATCAGCGAGATCGACAAGGTCCTCATGGTGGGCGGTTCTTCCCGTATCCCGGCGGTGCAGGATGCCGTTAAAGGGCTTATCGGCAAGGAGCCCTTCAAGGGCATCAACCCCGATGAATGCGTGGCCATCGGCGCGGCTATCCAGGCCGGCGTGCTTTCCGGCGACGTCAACGACCTGCTGCTGCTCGACGTTACGCCCCTGTCCCTCGGCGTGGAGACCCAGGGAGGCGTCATGACCAAGATCATCGACCGCAACACGACCATTCCGGTGCACAGAAGCCAGATCTTCTCCACCGCTTCCGATAACCAGACTCAGGTGGAGATCAACGTGCTGCAGGGCGAAAGAGAGTTTGCCAGAGACAACAAGCAGCTCGGCATTTTCAAGCTCGACGGAATTGCTCCCGCTATGAGAGGCGTGCCGCAGATCGAAGTCAGCTTTGACATCGACGCCAACGGCATCGTCAACGTATCCGCCAAGGATCTGGGTACCGGCAGAGAGCAGCACATCACCATCACCTCCAGCACCAATATGGATAAGTCCGATATCGAGCGGGCTATCAAGGATGCGGAGCAGTATGCTGCCGAAGACAAGAAGCGCAGAGAAGAAGTGGACAAGCGCAACGAGGCTGAAAACCTGCTGTACGCTGTGGAGAAGCTCCTGAGCGAAAACGGCGAGCATATTGCCGATGAAGACAAGGAGACTCTGCAGAAGAAGATGGCTGCCCTGAAGGCTGCTTTGGCCAAGACGGACCTCGACGCCATTCAGTCCGCCAAGGACGAGCTTCAGAAAACCATGTATGCCGTATCCGAGAAGCTGTATCAGGACGCTGCCGCTCAGGGCGCTGCTGCTCAGCAGGCTCCCCGCAGCGATGGCAACGGCGTGTTCAATGCCGACTTCACGGATGTGGACGATGACCAGTGATCCACTCTCGGGCAGCATAAAGGGGGGCGGCGGCGTGTTCCGCCTTCCCCTGCGAAAGCCTGCTTCCGCTGCAAAAATGATGAAACTGATACTTGAAAGCAGCAGGTCGGGACCGATCTGCTGATGTAACGGGGTGGTGCCACTTGGCAGAAAAAAGAGATTACTATGAAGTCCTGGGCGTTTCCAAGGGAGCGTCGGAGGACGAGATCAAAAAGGCCTTCCGCAGACAGGCCAAAAAATATCATCCCGATCTGAATCCGGGTGATAAAGAAGCGGAAGAAAAGTTCAAAGAGGTCAATGAAGCCTACGAAGTGCTGTCCGATAAGGAAAAGCGGGGACGCTACGACCGGTTCGGTTTTGCCGGAGTGGACCCGAATTACGGCGCCGGCTCCACCGCCTACGGCGGAAGCCCCTTCGGCCAGGACATTGACATCGGCGATATTTTTAATATGTTCAACAGCAGCTTTGGCGGTTTCGGAGGGTTTGGCGGCAGAAGCGCCCGCAGCCAGAATGCGCCCCGCAGAGGGTCCGACGTGGAAGCCTCTCTGACCATTTCCTTTGAAGAGGCAGCCAAGGGATGCAAAAAAGAAGTTGTGTACAAAAACGTGGAAACCTGCAAGGAATGCAACGGCACCGGCGCTTCGGAAGGAACGAAGCTGAAAACCTGCCCGGACTGCGGCGGAACCGGTCAGGTGACGGTTTCCAAACGTACCGCCTGGGGTACGATCCAGACCAGCCAGACCTGCGAAAAATGCCGGGGCAAGGGAAAGGTCATTGAAAAGCCCTGCCCGAAATGTGCCGGCGTCGGGCGCACCCGCTCCTCCCGCACGGTGACGGTGACGGTTCCGGCTGGCATCAGCCAGGACCAGATCCTGAACATCGGCGGCCACGGCAACAGCGGCTACAACGGCGGCCCGGCGGGCGATCTGCACGTATATATCAACGTGAAAAAGCATGATATTTTCGAGCGCAAGGGCGACGACGTCTGGTGCGAGATCCCGCTCACCTTTGCCCAGGCGGCCCTCGGCCATGAGGTGGTCGTGCCGACGCTTGACGGAAAATCCAGCTACATGGTCCACGCGGGCACCCAGCCCGGAGACATCTTCAAGCTCAAGGGCAAGGGCATTCAGCACCTGAACGCCAGAGGCCGGGGCGACCAATATGTCCGGGTGACGATCGAAGTGCCGAAAAATCTGACGGCCGAGCAAAAGAAGATCCTGCAGCAGTTTGAAGAATCCTGCGGGGCCTCGAATTATCAGAAACAAAGCAGCTTCTTCGATAAGGTCAAAAAACTGTTCAAAGACTAATTCATGTCCTCCTCCCCTTTTCAGGGAGGGGGATTTTTTTGCGGCTGTTCGCTCTGATCCCGGCCGCAAAGTGGCTCCCGAAAAGGCAGAAACCAGGGCTGCGAAGGAATTATACGGGCTGTATTGCTATACAAATAGTAATAACCCTCCGCTTTTTCGCAGGATAAACGGGGAGAAACTGGCAAAAGGAGGGAGAGTTTTCAAAAAAAACCCCGAAAACGCAAAAAATTGCACAAATAATAAATTATTTCTCTTGTAATTGGAATACTTATGTTATATAATTGGATATAGTGACAAAAATAATTCTATATTTTAGATTATTTTATATCAGTATTACAAAGGAGGATTGGTCCCCATGAAACAGTATGGCGCCAAAAACATTCTGAACATCGCCCTGGCAGGTCACAGCGGCTCGGGCAAAACTTCCCTGGCGGAAGCCATGATTTACCTTTGCGGCGGGTCGGATCGGCTCGGAAAGGTCAGCGACGGCAACACCGTGTGCGACTTCGACCCGGAAGAGGTCAAAAGAAAAACCTCTGTCCAGCCCTGCGTGGTCCCGGTGGAATGGAAAAGCAAGAAAATCAACCTCATCGACGCTCCCGGTCTTTTTGACTTTGAAGGCGGCTTGTGCGAAGCTGCCAGAGCAGCGGATTCCGTGCTGATCACTGTTTCCGGCAAGGGCGGCGTGGCGGTGGGAACCGAAAAGGCCGTAAAAGCTGCCGACAGACGGGGTCTGACAAAGATCTTTTTCGTCAACGGTTTGTGCGATGAAAGCGCCCGTTTCTATCGGGTGTTTGAAAGCCTGAAATCTTCCTTTGGTCCTTCGGTCTGCCCGGTGGTCGTTCCCTATATTGTGGACGGTCAGGCGGACTGCTATGTCAACCTGCTCGAATATAAGGCCCATAAGTATGTAGACGGCAAGGTCAATGTAGTTCCTCTGCCGGATATGGGCGACCGTCTGGAAGGTCTGCGCACCGCTATCTGCGAAGCGGTTGCGGAAACCAGCGATGAAATGTTTGAAAAATACTTCTCCGGGGAAGAGTTTACTCCGGAAGAGATCATAGTCGGCGTCAGCCAGGGCGTGAAAAACGGCAGCATTAGCCCGGTCTTCTGCGGCGATGCCCTGCTGACCTACGGCGTGGAGCAGCTTCTTAACGGGCTTTTGTGGCTGGCTCCCTCTGCGGCGGACAAAGCGGCCGAATTGGGTGTGGACGTCAACGGCGAACCGGTGGAGCTGAGCGTGAATGATGACGCTGCCGCCGCTGCGGTGGTGTTCCGCACCGTAGCCGACCCCTTCGTGGGCAAATTGTCGTATTTCAAAGTGATCTCCGGCAAGATCGGCCCGGATACGGCGCTGGTGAATATGCGCACCGGGTCTGCGGAAAAGATCACCAAGGTCATGTTTGCCAAGGGCAAGAAGCTCGAAGAGGCTTCCTATATCGGGGCCGGCGACATCGGTGCCGCCGCCAAGCTGCTGTCTGCGAGCACCGGCGACACCCTCTGCGCTCCGGTTCGCAAGGTGACGCTTGATGGGGTGGACTATCCCCAGCCGTCCCTGTCGATGGCCGTTGCGCCGAAGACGAAGGGCGAAGAAGATAAGGTGGCGCAGGGCATCCTCAAGCTCAGCGAAGAAGATCCCACCATTCGTTTTGAAAGCAATCAGGAGACCCACCAGATGATCGTCAGCGGCATGGGCGAGCAGCATCTGGATGTGATCGTGTCCAAGCTGAAATCCAAGTTCGGCGTGGACGTGACCCTTTCCAAGCCGAAGGTGGCGTATCGGGAGACCATCCGCAAGTCCGTTAAGGTGCAGGGCCGCTATAAGAAACAAACCGGCGGTCACGGGCAGTTCGGCGATGTGTGGATCGAGTTTTCTCCCTGCGACAGCGAGGGAATGGAGTTTGAAGAAAGAGTGGTCGGCGGAGCCGTTCCGAAGGGCTTCTTCCCGGCGGTTGAAAAGGGCCTGCGGGAAAGCATTGTCAAAGGACCGCTTGCCGGCTATCCGGTGGTCGGCTTGAAGGCCGTTCTGTACGACGGTTCCTACCACCCGGTGGATTCCTCGGAAATGTCCTTCAAAACAGCGGCGTCGCTGGCGTATAAAGACGGTATGCCCAAGGCATCCCCCGTGCTGCTCGAGCCGGTCGGCGTGCTGAAAGCCGTTGTGCCCGGGGACAACATGGGCGATATTATGGGCGAGATCACCAAGCGCCGCGGCCGGGTGACCGGCATGAACCCGGCGGAAGATCAGATGCAGGAGATCGAAGCGGACGTGCCGCAGGCGGAAATGAGCGACTTTGCTACCTTCGTGCGGCAGTGCACGCAGGGCAGAGGCTATTTCACCTTCACCTTCTCCCGCTATGAAGAAGCGCCCCAGAACGTGGCGGAAAAAGTCATCGCCGATGCGGCGCAGGGCTGACAGCCTGAAAACAAAAACCGAATGCATTCCCGGAAGCAGTGCCTTCCGGGAATGTTTTTTGCTGAAAAACACGAAAAACAGCCTTTTTCACCGGGCGGAACACTTGCAAAAATCTTCGGGGGATACTATAATAGACCATATGACGAAAGCGTGCAGGGAACGCTTGGAAAAAGAAACAGGAAGGAAATGATGGAATGGCACAGCAGAAAAAACTGGTGGAAGCGATCACCTCCCGGGATGAAGATTTCGCCAAATGGTATACGGATATTGTCAAGAAAGCGGAATTGGCGGATTATTCCGGGGTGAAGGGCTGCATGGTCATCCGCCCCTACGGGTACGCTATCTGGGAGAATATGCAGCGGGATATGGACGACCGCTTCAAGCGCACGGGGCATGAAAATGTGTATATGCCCATGTTTATCCCGGAAAGCCTGCTGCAGCGGGAAAAGGATCATGTGGAGGGCTTTGCGCCGGAATGTGCGTGGGTGACGATCGGCGGAAGCGAACAACTGACGGAACGGCTCTGCGTGCGCCCGACCTCCGAAACGCTGTTCTGCGAGCATTACGCCAAGGTCATCAATTCGTACAGAGATCTGCCGAAACTGTATAATCAGTGGTGCTCGGTGGTGCGCTGGGAAAAAACGACCCGCCCGTTCCTGAGGACCTCCGAATTCCTGTGGCAGGAAGGCCACACCATGCACGAAACCGAGCAGGAAGCACGGGAAGAGACCCTGCGGATGCTGCAGGTCTATGCGGATTTCTATAAAGAAACGCTGGCGATCCCCGCCGTGGTGGGGCGCAAAACGGAAAAGGAAAAGTTTGCCGGCGCTGAGGAAACCTATACCATCGAGCCGATGATGCACAACGGCGTGGCGCTGCAGGGAGGCACCTCCCATTATTTCGGGGACGGCTTTGCCCGCAGCTTCAATATCACCTTCACCGGACGGGACAATACCCTTCAGTATCCTTTCCAGACCTCCTGGGGCACGTCTACCCGTATGATCGGAGCGCTGATCATGGTGCACAGCGATGACGACGGGCTGGTGCTTCCCCCGAAGATCGCCCCCATTCAGGTGGCGGTCATTCCGGTGGCGCAGAAAAAACCTGGTGTGCTGGAAAAGGCGGCAGAGCTGAAGGAGCAGCTCTTGCAGGCGGGCCTGCGGGTAAAGCTCGATGACAGCGACAAAGCCCCCGGCTGGAAATTCAGCCAGTATGAAATGCTCGGTGTTCCGGTTCGGCTGGAGATCGGCCCGAAGGATATAGAAAACGGCCAGTGCGTTCTGGTGCGCCGGGATACCCGGGAAAAAATGTTCGTTTCTCTCGATGCCGTTGTGGAAACGATCCGCACCCTGCTGACCGATATTCATCAGAGTATGTACAGCGCCGCTCTGGAAAACCTGCACAGCAAGACCTTCGTGGCCCGCACCCATGAGGAATTTCTGGATATTGCCGCCAACAAACCGGGCTTCATCAAAGCGATGTGGTGCGGGGACAGCGCCTGCGAGGACCAGCTCAAAGATGAGACCGGCGGTGTAAAATCCCGGTGCATTCCCTTTGTAGAGGAACATTTGGCCGATGTCTGCGTTTGCTGCGGCCGTCCCGCTAAACACATGGTGTATTGGGGAAGACAGTATTAAAAATCTTTACTTCGGAAAGAGAAACCGCTCAGAGAGCCGGTGTCAGACGCTAACGGACTTTTGTTCGTTAGCGTCTATCCATACAAGAATGAGGGAACCGATATGAAAAAACGGGGGATGGATGTGTTGCTGGTGGCCGCTCTGGTGCTGGCAGGGGTTGGAATGGCAGTCCTTCTGTGGCCCCGGGAGCCGGGAGAGGCGGTTCAGGTGCGGGTGGACGGGACCGTCACTGCGGAATACCCCCTTTCCGCTTCTCTGCGTACCCGCATTGAAGGGGTGGGGGGATATAACGAACTGGTGATCGAAGACGGCAGCGCCCGGCTGGAAGAGGCGGACTGCCCGGACCGGATCTGCGTTCGCACGGGAAGGATCCGGCAGAAGGGGCAGTCCATCATCTGCCTGCCGCATAAGGTCGTTATCGAGATCGTCGGCGCCGCCCCTTCGCCCGCCCCTGATGTGACAGGCAGGTGATGGGATGAAACAGCCTGCAAAAAACCGGTTTTCCGCTAAAAAAGCAGCCCGCTTCGGTTTGCTGGTGGCGCTGGCGCTGATTTTCAGCTATGCGGAATCCCAGATCCCCCCGTTCTTTGCTGTGCCCGGCATGAAGATAGGGCTGACGAATGTGGTGGTGCTGACCGCTTTATACAAAATGGGCTCCGGCCCTGCGATGGGGGTCAACCTGCTGCGGATCTTTTTGGTGGGGCTGCTGTTTGGAAATCCTTTTTCTGTGGTGTACAGCCTCTCTGGAGGAATGCTGTCCACGGTCGTTATGATCCTTCTGCGGAAAAGCGGGCGTTTCCGTCTGATCACGGTCAGCGTTGCCGGAGGCGTGTTTCATAACGTGGGGCAGATCGCCGCCGCCGCCGTCATTATGCAGACGGCCCAGCTTGGGTGGTATATGGTCGTGCTGTGGTTCACCGGAATGCTCACCGGGGCGCTGATCGGGGTTCTGGGATATGAGATGGTCAGGCGCCTGCCGGATGCTTTGTTTGAATGAGGAAAAGATGATGAAAAAAAGAGCCTTATGTTTGCTGCTGCTGATCTGTCTGGCGGGGACGGCGGTTTTGTTTTCCCTGACGGCCTGCCGCCGGGAGGGCGCATCCTCGTCCGAAGAAGTGCGGGAGTTTTTTGCGATGGATACCTACATGAAGCTGACGGCTTACGGGGACGGTGCGAAAGAAGCGCTGGACGAAGCACAAGCGGAAATACAGCGTCTGGATGCCCTGCTGTCGGTGGGAAATCCCTCCGGGGAGGTGGGCACGATCAACCGCAGCGGACAGGGGACTCTCAGCCCGGATACGGCCGAACTGCTGCACCGGTCGATGGAGCTGTATGAAACGACCGGCGGCGCTTTTGATATAACGGTGTACCCGCTGATGGAAGCGTGGGGGTTTACCGGAGACGCCCCGGCAGTGCCTTCCTTCGAGACCCTTCAGCAGGCGCTTTCCCTTGTCGGCAGCAGCCGGCTGACGGAAGAAGGCGGGCAGCTCACCCTTTCCCCGGGACAGGGAATTGATTTTGGCGGGATCGCCAAGGGGTATACAGGCGCAAGGGTGGCGGAGATCTTCCGGAAACACGGTGTCAGCAGCGGGATGATCTATCTCGGAGGAAACGTGCAGTGTGTGGGGCTGAAACCGGACGGGGAACTGTGGCGCTGCGGCATCACCGACCCGCAGCATCCGGAGGGCACTTCCTACACCGGGATCGTGACAGCGGCTGACCGGGCGATCGTGACCTCCGGGGGCTATGAGCGGAACTTTACAGATACATCGACCGGGATTACCTACCATCATATCCTCGACCCCCACACCGGCTATCCGGCTGAGAAGGGGCTGCTGTCGGTGACGATCGTCAGCAGGGACGGGACGTTAGCGGACGGGCTTTCCACAGCCTGTTTTGTCATGGGAATGAAGGAGGCCGTGGCTCTGTGGAGGAGCGACCCACAGCGGTTTGATATGGTTCTGACCGACAGCAGCGGGACGAGTTTTATTACCGAAGGGCTGAAAAACAATTTTGAATCCGATCGGCCCTTTGAAGTGATCGCCGCTTCGTAAGAAGGGGACCGGGCGCACAGAAAAACCCCCTCTGCGAAGGCTTCGCAAAGGGGGAGAAAGAGGGGATCAGCAGCAGGGGTCGAATTTCATTTTCACGCTGTTCCTTTTACTGGCATCAGCCTGCTGAGCCTGATACCAGCCGTGGGCCTCCATGCGCCCGTAGATCTGCTCCTGCAGTTCCAGGGACTGGTTGAGGGACTGAACAAATGCCTGATGCACCTGGGGGCTGGAGGATTCAATGGCGCCGTGCAAAAAAAGGTCGCAAACCCCCTTCTCCAACAGGAGAAGGTTTTCCATAAGGTCTCTGTCGTTCATGCGGGAACCTCCTTACAAAAGATCGTAGAAGCTGTGAAAGATCTGCCGGTGCTTTTGCTGGATCTCATCCGCAAAAGACTTCAGCTCCCGGTCTGAGATCCGGTCGGACGTGTCGCAGCACTGGGACTGCAGATACTGCTCGTGCCCCAGAACATCTTCCACATACAAGAGTTCTTTTTCTGTCATGGTGTAACCTCCTTTTTTCTGGTACGCTCTTAGTATGGCCCGATGCTCGGCATTTATTCGTTTTGGGCTGTTTTTTTCCCGGAGATCCGGATGCATATTTCAAAGCAGAACTGCATATCATGAAATGAACCGGAACAAAAGCGAAACGGCTTTCTGAAAATATCCAAAATTAGGGCTTGACAAACGATGAGGGAAGTGCTATACTATCAAAGTACCCTTTGAAAAAGATATCGCGGAGTGGAGCAGGTGGTAGCTCGTCGGGCTCATAACCCGAAGGTCGTTGGTTCAAGTCCAGCCTCCGCAAGCATCAAAGAAACCTCTTTTGTCTGCCAAGGCAAAAGAGGTTTTTTTTAGTTTGGATGCCTGAGGAAAACCCCCCTTCTTCGGAAGGGGGAACCGTGGAAAAAGAAAGGATCACCGCACTGTGCCTATGCGGGGCAGACGGTTGCTGAGAGGGTG
>CACYCG010000012.1 GCA_902772855.1 uncultured Ruminococcus sp. | reverse complement strand
TAGCTCAGTTGGCAGAGCACTTGACTTTTAATCAAGGTGTCCGGGGTTCGAATCCCCGATGGGTCAGCCCCCCGTCACCACGTGGCGGGGACATTTTTTTGCAGGTTGAATATATCGGTCATAAAAATAGCCGCAAGTCTGGAACCGTGTTCGTTCTGACTTGCGGCATTGGTTTGAAGTGAAATATAAGCAGCTTCCTGCTTATTACTTGATAGTTCCTAAACAGCTAAGCAGCTTTTGATAACTATTTTCGTCTATACTGACATATTCACTGGATTGACATACAAGATAAGTACCATCGGATCCGGGGTTCGTATATATTTTTGTTATCTGGTCTGTATTGATAATAAGCTCTTCCCCATGTCCCCCATATGCATCTCTAACCTTCGCAAAAACCTTCACAAACATTTCTTCACCTCCTTTTGGAAAATCAACTTATGATTTAATAATATCAAAGCCAAAAGCAATTGTCAATCCGACACAACAGAATTGATTATTTTTTTATTTTCTGGTATAATAGATATAGAATCATATAAGAGAAAGAAGGCTGCAATATGACGCTTGATGAAATCAGATCTGCTGTTATGCATGTTGTGAAAGAATACCCGATCAGCCGTGTTTCTTTGTTCGGTTCGAGAGCCAAAGGAACAGCAACAGAGAATAGCGATGTCGATCTTATTATCGAGTTCAGTAAGCCTGTTACTCTGATTACTCTTTCAATGGTTACTCAAAAACTTGAAGAGCTGCTTCATACAAGTGTTGATGTCATACACGGACCAGTAAGAAATACTGATATGTTCAGCATTGATAAGGAGATTGAGATCTATGCAGCATAGGGATAAGATAATACTTCAAAAGATTCTTTCCGAAATCGACATTGCTTTTGAAATGCTGGGAGATTGTGACGAGATATCTTTTGTAAATGATGAAAAGCTGAAACGAGCTGTTGGAATGACAGTGATCAATATAGGAGAGCTTGTAAAAAATGTTTCAGATGATCTTCGTTCAGAAAATAAGGAAGTCCCCTGGAAAGCTATTGCAGGAATGAGGGATATTGCAGCACATAAATATCAGACGTTACGAATGGAGGATGTTTATAATACAGTTAAAATGGATTTCCCTGATTTAAGAAAAATGATTTCATTTATTCTTGAGAAAAACATTCAGGAATAGAAACAGAGCACTTGTCTTTTCATCAATGTGTCCGGGGTTCGAATCCCCGATGGGTCAGCCCCCCCGTCACCACGTGACGGGGACATTTTTTTTGCAGGTTGAATATATCGGTCATAAAAATAGCCGCAAGTCTGGAACCGTGTTCGTTCTGGCCTGCGGCATTGGTTTGAAGTACATACAGGATAACCTTTCGTTTCAGATACATGATGACCGTAAGGCCGATAGATGCTGTTGGCCGCTGTGTCCGGTTTTTGAAAGGGCCGTCAAAAGGGGCCTGCTCCGTTTGCTCCGAGAGGATTATCCGATGACCAGAAGTGGAGGTACCATCATGAAAATCATACAATTCGAAAGGCAGTACCGTGACGATCTGATCTTTATGGTATTGGAAGCCAAAAATGCGATCGGAAGGGTGCCGACGCTGAATGACGACCTGCTGGACATAGAAGAAACCTATCTCCGGAAGGGAGATGGGTTCTGGATCGCTTTAGATGAAAACAAAAGAGTCATCGGCTGCATCGGCTGCCATCTGCTCCCGGATGGAAAAGCAGCGATCCATCGGCTATACGTCAGATACAGCCTGAAACGACAGGGGATCGGCTCAGAACTCCTGAAAACAGCAGAAGCGTTTGCCAGAGAAAACGGAAGGACTCTCCTGCTCCTTCATCTCGGAGAAAAAAAGACATACGCAGAATCAAGACAATTCTATCCGAAACACGGATACACCTTTGTGGATGAAGATCATATGAAAAAACGGCTCTGACCTGTTTTCCGGCTGGAACTGTGGCGGGAGCAGAGGGCGTTTCGGCTGACAAAACGCATAAAAGAACTGGTTTTTGGGAAAAGTATCCCTATCCACTTGGAAAATCGGAGGAATACAGCCTATGGAACAAAAAGCTCAGAAACCACTTACTGCGGGAGAATATGCAAAAATGGTCCAGAAAGAAGCGCCGAAAAGTCACCTGCTCCTGAATTGTCTGAATGCGTTCTGGACAGGGGGAACGATCTGCCTGTTCGGGGAAGGGTTCCGGCAGGCTTTCACTGCGGCGGGTGTATCCGAGGAAAACGGGCGCTGCCTGACGTCGGTGCTGCTGGTATTTGTCGGGTCTATGCTGACCGCTTTCGGCGTGTATGATAAAATAGCTAAATTGGCCGGCGCCGGCACACTGGTCCCGATCACCGGGTTTTCCAATGCCGTGACGGCACCGGCGATAGAGTTTTTTCCGGAAGGTCTGGTCACGGGAACCGGCGCCAGAATGTTTACCATCGCAGGACCGGTCATTGTCTACGGAACAGCAGCTTCGGTGTTGTACGGATTGTTCCTGTGGGCCGGGAGCTTTCTCTGACAGACGGCTCCGGACCGCCCGGAAGCGTTTTCAGAAGAGTTTTTCATGATTATCCCTAAAAATTTCTTGTATTATTCTTCGGAATGTGTTATACTAATCCTAATTAGTGCGGGGGCAGGCTGTCCATGCTGCTGTCGCTGAAAGGAGCAAGAAATGTATGAACGATAAGATCCTGACGACCTTGTCTTACGGAATGTTTGCTATCGGAGTGAAAGGAGACAATGCGCCCAACGCCTGTATTGTCAACTCGGTCATGCAGATCTCTTCCCTGCCCATGACCATCGCCGTCAGCATCAATCACCGGAATTACACCAACGAATGCATCAAAAAGTACGGCGAGTTCACCGTCAGCGTTCTTTCCGAAAGCACTTCCGGAACGGCCATCGGCGCTCTTGGCTATACTTCGGGCCGGGAAACCAACAAATTGGCAAACGTCCGCTACAAACTGCTGAAAGAAGGCGCTCCCGTCATACAGGAGAACGTTGTCTGCTGGTTCTTATGCAAGGTCGTTAATATGGTCGAAACCGTTACACACACCGTTTTTATCGCTGAACCGATCGCCGGCAGCGAATCTCTGGAGAATAAACCCAGACCCATGACCTACAACTATTTCCGTGAAGTCATTAACGGAAAATCCCCCTGCTATGCTCCCACCTACTACCCGGAGGAAGAACCTTCTGATCCTTCCGAGCGGTTTACCTGCTCTATCTGCGGCTATGAATACAGTAATGATCTGATCCCCTTTGAGGAACTGCCGGAAGACTGGACCTGCCCTATCTGCGGCGCACCCAAAGACGTGTTCCGAAAGGAAACGTAAGGGCCGCCTTCTGATACCATCGGGATAGGATCCGATACACCGAACCATACATAAGGGAGAACTGTGCCATGACCATCAGGGAAGTTCAGGACGAGATCCTTCGTCTGAAAAAAGAAAAGAACGTCTGCATTTTAGCGCACAGCTATCAGACGCATGATATTTTAGAAATCGCTGATTTCACCGGTGATTCCTATCTGCTCAGCAAAAAAGCCGCCGAGGTGGAGGCACAGGAAGTGCTGATGTGCGGGGTGCGTTTTATGGCGGAAACCGTCAAGCTCCTGTCCCCGGACAAGCGTGTCATTTTATCCTCCCCGGAAGCTGGCTGCCCGATGGCCGAGCAGATGGACCGGGAAATGATCGAATGCGTGAAGGAAAAATATCCGGATTATACCGTTGTCGCCTATATCAATACCACCGCAGAACTGAAGACGGTCTGTGACGTGTGCGTGACCTCTTCCAGCGCTGTCAAGATCTGTTCCCAGATTGAAAACGATCATATTCTGTTTATTCCCGACTGCAACCTCGGGCAATTCGTTGCTTCTCAGCTCCCCGACAAAGAGTTCAAGCTGCTGCAGGGTGGCTGCCCGATCCATGCGGCTGTCCGTCCGGAAGAGGCGCTTCAGGCCAAAAAACTGCACCCGAATGCCCTGCTGCTGGTGCATCCGGAATGTGTTCCCGGGGTGTCGGCGCTGGCGGATTACGTAGGCTCCACGTCCGGCATTATGGATCATGTGCGGGACAGCAATGCAGATGAGTTTATCATCGGGACCGAAAACAGTATCGCCCAGCATCTGCAGTTTGCCTATCCCGACAAAAAGTTTTACCTGCTTTCCAAAGGCCTGCTCTGCCAGAACATGAAGGCCACCACGCTAATAGATGTGCTGCATTGTCTGCAGGGAAGCGCCGGGGAGGAAATCGAACTGCCTGCCGAAACCATTCGTCAAGCCAGACGCTGCATTGAAAAAATGATTGAACTGGGCGGCTGAAACAGCCGCTTTCAGCGGTGCCCTCGTGATAGCACAGGGCACCGCTTATTTTCTGACAGGAACGCCGACTGCGTCGCACCCGCCTTCGGCAGAGATCTCCACCGGAGACCCGCACCTCTGGACTCTGCCACCTTTTGAAAAAAAGGTGGACGAAAACTTGCTCTCCTTTGCAAGACTTTTGGCGTCTTCTTTTCTTTCTTAAACTGCAAGTTTTTTTGGAAGGGGGTCCGGAGGAAACCTTTTTTTCAAAAAAGGTTTCCTCCGGCGGGCAGGTTGCAAAAGGAAAAGAAGTGTGATATAATGCGGGTATATGATGGACTTTTTACATGAAGAGAAACGAGGTGAGCGTACATGAAGAACGATCGGGTAACGCCCGGGACCACTACTCACACCCGTCAGGCTTCCACTTTTCCCGGCAGCAAGCGGCCCCGTCAGGAGCCGATGAACCCCGATGATCAGCTAAAAGGCCTCCATTCCCTTGTCATCATCATGCCCGTCGTCATCGTGCTGATGGTTGCGGTGCTGATCATTATCGGGCTGAATCAGTACAGTTCTCTGCATATCGCCGAATCCGATTCCCTCCCCCCCGTTCATGCACAAGAGAAAAACAATGCAGAAGAAGAACGGCTTTTGATGATTGTTTCTCCGGATATGCCCCTTCCGGCTGATTTCAAGCTCCATCTGACCAGCTATGAAGGGTTTGAGGCGGACGAAAGTATGGTATATGCTCTCGGACAAATGATGCGGGAAGCGGACAGGCAGGGACTGGCCCTGAAAATCGAAGAAATCTATGTTTCTCCGGAAATCCAGCACGAACGCTATGCTGCAGAAGTCCAGCGCCTGATTGCCCGGGAAGGGTTTACCGAAGCTCGTGCCTCCGAAGAGGCAGAGCAGCAGGTGCCGATGGAATATCACAGCGAATTTCAAAGCGGGATGGCTATCCGCTTTTCTTCCGGCCATACACTTGATTTTTCCGGAAGTGATGAGTATTTCTGGCTTATCAAAAATGCCGCCCGGTTCGGTTTCATCCTGCGCTACCCGGAAGGGCACGAAAAAGCAACCGGTTTTTCCTTTGATGCCTCCCATTTCCGCTATGTCGGGGAATCCAATGCGATGAAGATCCGCACCCTGAATATGTCTTTGGATGAATATGCCAACTATCTCAATGCCCGCACCCTGTAACCCCCTCACATGAAAACGGCCTCCCTTTCGAGCTTTCAAAAGGGAGGCTGTCTTTTTTGGAGCGATTATTCGTCGGGGTTCTGAAACGCCTTCAGCGGATGATCATAGAATACTTTTTCGGGTGTGGCAACATAGGCGTCTATGATCCTCCCGCTCGATGAGGCAGCGCAGATCATGGCATAGCGAGGCTCTCCGAGCTTTGCAGTCAGCTCATAGTAATAATAATAGCCCGTGGAGTTCCTGTATTTGATGGAAGCATTCGGCAATCCGATTTCCTGCTCCAAAGACGCCATCGTAACCTCTCCCGAAAGCAGGGGCCTCATCTCCTCCTCTGTCCGTTTTTCGTGAGAAGTGGGGTGCCACACAAACGCTTCCCCGTCGATCAGCCTTGCATTCACCTCGCTGCTGCTTTTGATCTCACAGATCAGAAAGGTATGCTCTTCCTCCTCGGATACATCACGTTCATTTTGCTCCTGAACATAAACTGCCCTTGCCTGGAGATTCCTGACAGAAAAATACGTCACCCCCACCTTCTCCGGCTCATCGGTGTTTTCATAGCAGTAACTCAGTTCAAAAAAATACCGTTCGCCTTTTAGATCGCAGGTATAGGAGGCATTTCCGGTCAATACATTATGGCCGTATTGATAGGAGCCGCTGCTGCCGGAAAAACCGCCGTCCAGCTCACACTGCGACAGCGCAGAGGGATAAACCTGCAAAAAATCGTCCAGCTTCGCTTCAAACGAAGGATCGTTTTGGATCTCGGCTGTGAAGTTCTTTGCCAATGCCTGACGATCCCCCTGTCCGGCGGATTCCAGCAAGGCGTGGATCGCTTCATCGGCGGCCTGCGTATCCGAGACCCATGCCTTCTGCCAATGCTCCGGAACACTTTGATAAAACCCGCCGATGAAACGGGGCACAATGCCGATGAAAAACACCAGCGCAGGCGTCACAAACAGCAGCGCTCCGATGGACAGAAGAACCTTCGGGAACTTTTTTCCGGCATTCTTGGGTTTTCCGATGGTCACTGCGCCGACAATCAGCAGAATGAGGCCAGCCAGAAAAACGATTCCCAGAAGCGGAAGAATCAACAGAATCAGTATCAGATAAAAATAGGCCACAGCCATCCTCCCCTTCTGTCAAACGGTTCTTTTCGTCATCGTTTCTGCTGTACCGGTAAAAACGCACGGCGCTTTCAGACGGCAAAAAAACTCCGCCATCGAATCCACCGGAACAGGAATGATCTCGGTGCGCCCGATCTCGGGAATAAAGACATAATGAAGCATTTTTCCGCTGCTTTTTTTATCCCCCTTCGCCGCCTGCAGAATATCCGGAAGGGAAAAATCGGTTTGAGTCGGCATCTGGTTTTTGAGAAGCAGCGCTCGTATCCTGGCGGCGGTCCCCGGCTTCGTGATCCCCTTTTTCTCGGCGATCTCCGTCAGCAGCAGGGAGCCTAATCCGACCGCTTCCCCATGTGTCAGATCTTTGAAACCGGAGAGCTTTTCGAGCGCATGGCCGAAGGTATGGCCGAAGTTCAGCACAGCCCGTTCGCCGGTGTCCCGTTCGTCCCGCTCGACAATATCCCGCTTGATGGTCACGCATTGTTCGATGATCTCCTCGATCCTGTCCATCGGATCCTCCTGCTCCAGCGTTTCAAACAGCGGCAGGCTGCGGATGCAGCCGTATTTGATGATCTCCCCCATGCCGTCATGAATAAAATGTTCCGGAAGGGTGCGCAGGGTGTCGGTGTCGATCAGCACCAGCCGGGGCTGCCAGAAAGCGCCCACCAGATTCTTTCCTCCGGGCAGGTCCACTCCGGTTTTGCCGCCGACAGAAGAATCCACCTGTGCCAACAGGCTGGTGGGGATCTGAATGAAATCAATCCCCCGCAGATAGGTGGCTGCGGCAAAGCCGGTCATATCGCCGGTGACACCGCCGCCGAGCGCCACGGCTATATCGGTGCGGGTCAGTCCCGCACTCCAGAAGGCAGCATACATTTCTTCAATAGTAGACAGTTTTTTCTGCTCCTCCCCTGCCGGAAAAACGAATTCCGAAACGGTAAGACCCGCTGCCTGCAGCGATCTCCGGAGGGCTTCCCCATACAGGGGAAAGACATGACTGTCGCTGACGATGACCGCCCGCTGTGCTTTTGTCAGAGGACGAATACGCTCCCCTGCCTGTTCTAAAAGACCGGGGCCGATCAGGATCTCATAGCTGCGGCCGGTATGTACGGTCAATGTTTTCATTCGCCCAATGCCTCCTTTACCAGACGGCTGCTGCGGAGAATCTCCTGCAGGGCCTGCTGATCTCCCGCTTCCATAGCCTGCTTCATGTCGGAAAGATGCCGGATCAGGCTGTCGATCTCAGTGATCAGCGCCGTGCGGTTTTCCAAAAACAATTCTGACCACAGGGCTTCGTTGATATGCGCCACACGGGAAACGTCCCGATAACTTCCCGCAGAAAAACCGTCATGCCGGGGGCAGACTTCGCTGAGCACATAGGCACAGGCGATGGCGTGGGGAAGCTGAGACGTGAATGCAATCATGCGGTCATGCTCGGCGGGCGTGCTGAGGACCACTTTTCCAAAGCGAAGCGCCAGCGCCAGCTCGGAAACGGTTTCGAGCGCTTTCGGGGCCTCCATGCAGGGAATCAGGATACAGGAAGCATTCACAAACAGATCTGCTTCGGAAGAGGCAAACCCATTGGTTTCTTTTCCTGCCATCGGATGGCAGCCGACAAAAAACAGGCCGTTTTCCTCTGCGATCTGTGTCAGGCGGGGGCAGATCTCGGATTTGATGCCCGCCGTGTCGATCACGATGCAGCCTTTCCGTATGAGCGAAGCGTTCTGTTCCATGAACGCAACGGCCGCTTTGGGGAAAAGCCCTATGATCAGCAGATCCGCCAGGGCAAGAGATTCCGGGGAACCGATCTCATCAATGGCTCCACACGCCAGTGCCTCCTGCAGCGGCTGCTCGCTCCGATTGATCCCAATGACCCGGTGGGAGGTGTATTTCTTGATTGCCTTGGCAAACGAACCTCCGATAATGCCTAAGCCGACCACCACGATATTCATGCAGTATCATCCTTTCTGTCCCGGACTAAGCCGGGCCCGCCTGATGCGGCGTTTGTCTTTCATGGGGAAAAGAGTTTTTTCGGCCCTCTTCCCGCCGGACCGTACCTTTCGCTAAAAAGTCCGGGCCAAAAAATCACAAAAACCGACAGAACGCCGAAACGATCCTGCCGGTTTTCAAAAATATCCTTATTTCAGCCGGACCCGATTCTTTACTTGAAAAACGTAATCATTCTGGGTCAGGTACACAAGGCCTTCAAAAAAACCAATGATGCCGGGAATATACGTCCAGCAGAAAATCAGGTACAGAATGCCAGCAATATAGTGGCCAAGGTAAAACTTATGAATCCCCAGCCCGCCCAGAAAGATGGCCAGCAAGCCCGCTACGCTCTTGTTGCGGACCGGCCAGTCCGGATTGATGCCCAGAGAAGCAGGGTCAACGTAGGGCTGCGGCGGGAAGTTCTGTATCTGGGAAGGCTCCAGCACTTCCACCTGCGGAATGACCGGCTCAGGCTGCTGATATACTTTTCTTTTCGGTTCACGGGAAGATTGTTTTTTAAGGACTTTTCCGCAGTAGCGGCACTCTTCTTCATCCGAGGCTATCGGCGCACCACACTGAGGGCAGTTGATCGTTGCCATAGCAAAAACTCCTTTACGAATTGACACCGCCGCAGGCCTTTTTCCAACGCCCGCAGCATCTATTATTTCCGTCCGGCTGTATTATATCATTTTTTCTCTTCTTTGTCAATTTTGGCAGCGCCAGCGCCAGCGTGACGCTGGACCCGGGTCTGGGGGAGTGCCCCCAGACCCCCCTTCCGGGACTTGCACCTGATGAATAGAAAGCGGCAAAGATCTTGCAAAGGAGGGAGCAGCGGCGGCGCTGCACCCCGTAGCCGGGGGATTCTCCCCCGGACCCTTTTTTCAAAAACTTGCACTTACAATTTTTTTCAAAGAAGGGCGCACGAGAGGAGACGAGAGTACCTGCGCCCTT
>CACYCG010000011.1 GCA_902772855.1 uncultured Ruminococcus sp. | reverse complement strand
CGAAACTTTGCTTTCCTTTGCAAGACTTTTAGCGTTTTCGTTGACTGTAAGCCCCGGAAGGGGGTCCGGGGGAGAATCCCCCGGCTACGGGGTGCAGCGCCGCCGCTGCCGCTGGTTGACAAAACGGGGTTTGTCATTTACAATAAGAGAAAGGAATTATATCGGTAAAGGATGTGCATATGAGTGAAAAAGCGCTATTTTTTAGTGGATTCCGAAAATATTCAGAACCGGTTTTTTGAGATCATGCATAATGCCCGCAAGCATGATAAGATCATTGTGTTCTACACCGAATACCATTCCGGGAAACTGGACGAGTATATGAAATCCACCACCGTGGACCGGGATAACGTGGAGTTTGTGGAATGCATTGCCGGAGAAAACGCTCTGGACCTTCAATTGATGGGGGTGCTGGCCTATCTGATACAAAAGCATCCCCGCCGGGGGTATATCATCTATTCAAATGATAAGGGCTACACAGCCGCCGTGCAGCATTGGCAGCGGCTGCATATCGACGTGGAACTGGTCGATTTTCAGGAACCGATGATCATCAGCAATACCCGTGCCTATGAGTTCATCCCGAAATCAAAAACCAACCCCAAACGCCGCAGCTCTTCCGGCGCCCACAAGCCTTTCCGCCTGAAAAAGAAGGAGGAAGAAGAAGAAACCCCCGCCCGGTCCTCCCGGAAACCCCGCTCCGGCGGAAACGGAAGAGGAAGACAGGCGGGAAAGCCCGCCCCGGCGCCCGAAGCAGTCCCCGCTTCCCGCACACCGGCTTCTCCTCCGAAACCGCCTGAGGCTCCCGCACCCGCTGAGCACCCCGCACAGGGGCGCACACCGGCTCCAAAACCGCCGGAACCCGACACCAAACGGCAGCCCTCTCCCCCGGCACAGCGGACAGCGCCGACTCCCCCCGCTGCCGAACCTTCCCCGCAGGGACGGCGCTCCCCCATGCCCCCTCGCAGCGCTCCCTATACTCCCCCCGCCGAGGCAGCGGCACAGGGGCATTATCAGCCCCGCTATTCCGGCCCTCAGCCGAAGCCGACCTACTTCACCGCTCCCGTGACGGAACCGGAACCTCCCGCTGCCCGGCAGCCAAAACCGGCCCCCGCTCCCGCAGAGGCTCCTGCCCGCAGCAGCACCGAGCAGCCGGTTTCCCGTGAGGAAAAAACAGAACTGATGGTGAAGCCCCGCACCGAAATCGTTCCCCGCTCCGCTGTCATTGTCGATGCCCTGTTCCCCTCGAAAAAACAACCGGATCCGGCTCGCCCGAAACCGCAGAATACAGCCCCCGCTCCTTTTTCCGCCGGGAAAGCGTTCACGCCCCCAGAGCCGCAAAAGCCCGAAGCGCCTGCGGGGAAACCGGAAGTAAAACCCGCTGCTCCCGAAGGCGGGAAAAAGCCTGAGGCGCCTGCTGTAAAACCCGAACAGAAACCCGCTGCTCCCGAGGGCGGGAAAAAGCCTGAGGCGCCTGCTGTAAAACCCGAGCCGAAGCCCGCTGCTCCCGAAGGCGGGAAAAAGCCCGAAGCGCCTGCTGTAAAACCCGAACAGAAGCCCGCTGCTCCCGAAGGCGGGAAAAAGCCCGAGGCGCCTGCTGTAAAACCCGAACAGAAGCCCGCTGCTCCCGAAGTCGGGAAGAAGCCTGAAGCACCCGCTGCCAAACCCGAGCCGAAGCCCGCTGCTCCCGAGAGCGGGAAAAAGCCTGAAGCGCCCGCTGTAAAACCCGAGCCGAAGCCTGCTGCTCCCGAGAGCGGGAAAAAGACCCGGAGAAAGCCGAAAGAAGCGCCTGCCTCGGCGGAAGCAAAGCCGGAGGCTAAAAAGAACGCCCCGGGGCTTTCCGAGGAGGAGGTCATCGCTGCTCTGTGCCGCAGCTTCCCCGCCGGAGATTTAGTGATGGTCAACCGGATGCTGAGCATTTGCTTCGGGACCGTCGGAGCAAAAGAGTTTTATGCCCGCTTCAAGGCGGACGAGGCCTACCGGGGACAGATGGCGGCGCTGTATCTGCCGGACAAGGACAAACGGCTGTCCTCTTTAGTGGAGACCGCTCTGAAGTGGAACGGTCATTCTCTGGAGCAGGCGGAGATCATCTGCCGCATTATCCGGGAGGGAGATCCTGACAATACGCAGGAGATCTATCACCGGTTTGTTAAGGAAATTCCCGTGAAGGTAACGGAACGGCAGGCGCTGTATCGTGCCATTAAGCCCTATCTTGCTGTGATGGGAAATCTGTAAAAATCTGCGCTCCTTCCCCGGCGGGAGGAGCGCTTTTTTGGGAAGGAGGAAAACAGATGACATCCCCTGACAACTCTCCGGCGCTTTCGCAGCGCCGGCAGCAGGAAGAACTTCCGGCGGAGCTGTCTTCTTTGCTGCTGCCGTGGTTTGAGCGGCACCGCCGGGAACTGCCGTGGCGGGAAGACAAAAACCCCTATCACGTCTGGGTGTCGGAGATCATGCTGCAGCAGACCCGCATTGAGACCGTGAAGGGGTATTACCGGCGCTTTCTGGAAAGGCTGCCCGAGGTGGGCGCTTTGAGTGAGGTACCGGAGGAAGAACTGTTAAAGCTGTGGGAAGGGCTGGGGTATTACAGCCGTGCTAAAAACCTGCAGAAAGCGGCCCGGCTGATCGTGGAGCAGGGCGGGTTTCCGCAGACCTTTGAAGGATGGAAACAGCTCCCGGGGGTGGGAGAATACACCGCCGGAGCGGTGGCTTCCCTTTGCTTCGGAGAAAGGGTGCCGGCGGTGGACGGGAATGTGCTGCGGATTGCTGCCCGGCTCACGGGGAGCCGGAAAAACGTGCTGCTGCCGGACGTCAAACGGCAGTTTACCGCAAGGCTGAAGGAGATCCTTCCCGATGAAGCCGGCGCTTTCAATGAAGCGATGATGGAATTGGGGGAAACGGTTTGTCTGCCGGGAGTTCCTTTGTGCGGAGACTGCCCGCTGAGGCGGGTGTGCACAGCTTTCCGGGAAGGGTGCCCGCAGGAGCTTCCCGTGCGGGAAAAGCAGCAGACCCGCCGCCGGGAGGAAAAAACCGTTTTGCTGCTGCAGGCCGGGCAGCGCTTTGCCATTGAAAAGCGGCCCGAAAAAGGACTGCTCTCCGGGCTGTACGGTTTCCCCTGTCTGGAAGGCACGCTGACGCCGAACGAGGCGGCGGTGTATTTAGACGGGCAGGGCGCCCCGGTGCTGTCTGTCGCCCCGGCAGGACACCGGAAACACCTGTTCACGCACGTTCAGTGGGAGATGGAAGGCGTTCATGCGGTGCTTGCCGAAGAATGGGGCGCCTTTGTGTGGGCGCAGCCGGAGGAGATCGAAGCGCTCTATCCCCTGCCCACCGCTTTCCGGGGGTTTCAGCGGCTGCTGAAGGGATTCACCGGGCCATGATCTCATCATAAGCCCGTTTGAGCGCCTGCAAACGGCCCGCCAATTCTGCAAACTGCTTCGGCGTGAGGGATTGGGCGCCGTCGGAGAGGGCGTGGACGGGATCGTTATGCACTTCGATCATCAGGCCGTCCGCTCCGGCCGCCAGCGCCGCCATCGCCATAGACGGAACCAGACCGGCTTTTCCGGTGGCATGACTGGGGTCGGCGATGACCGGAAGGTGGGAGAGCTTTTTGACCACCGGAATGGCAGAAAGGTCAAAGGTGTTGCGGGTGGCGGTTTCAAAGGTGCGGATCCCTCTTTCGCAGAGAATGACCTGATCGTTCCCACCCGCCATGATGTATTCGGCGCTCATGATCCATTCTTCGATCGTATTGGCAAGGCCCCGTTTGAGCAGGATGGGTTTGCGGATCTTGCCAAGCTGCTTGAGCAGTTCAAAGTTCTGCATATTCCGGGCGCCCACCTGGATGATATCCACGTTTTCAAACATATCAATATGGGAGGCGCTCATGATCTCGGTCACGATCGGAAGACCGGTAGCCCGGCGGGCAGCTTTAAGCAGGTCCAGCCCCTCCCCTTTCAGGCCCTGAAAGGAATAGGGAGAGGTGCGGGGTTTGAAAGCGCCGCCCCGCAGAAACGAAGCACCCGCCTCCTTGACCTGAGCAGCGATGGAACAGATCTGCTCTTCGCTTTCCACCGAGCAGGGACCCGCCATTAAACAAAAGGACCCGTCCCCGATGGTCTGCCCGCCGGGAAAGGTGAGCACGGTATTATCCGGGTGGAACTTCCGATTGGCTTTTTTATACGGCTCCTGCACCCGGCGGACTTTTTCCACCACTTCCTGTGCGTGGACCCAGTCTTCATCCACGGCGGTGGTGTCCCCGATCAGCCCTAAAACGGTGGATTCCACACCGGTCCAGGTGTTGACGGTGACGGCAAAGCGCTCTTCTAAAGCCGTTTTGAGAAGTATGAGCTGTTCCTTGGTCGTGTTCGGTTTTAATACGATGATCATGCAGATCCCTCCAGAAAAATAGATTCAAATGGGTTATTCCGGCAGAAAACAAAAAGAGCGAGACCCCTCAAAAAGGGCCTCGCTTCATGCAATCGGTTTCGTTTTACCGCCACTGCCGACATTCCGGCAGATACCATGAGCGTTCCGTCCCTTTCCATGGGTGCACAAAAGCCAACGCCTTTGCAAAAAACACAAAAGCGCCAAACCAATTGTTAAATCGGAACGCAGCAGCCGGCTTCATGGTCATGGGACAAACTCCTTTCACAGCGGAATAACGATATTATACCACCAACTCACGAACCTGTCAACCAGGGGGGGCAGCGGCGGCGCTGCACCCCGTAGCCGGGGGAGTTCCCCCGGACCCCCCTTTCTGAACTTGCACCTGATGAAGACGCCCAAGGTCTTGCAAAGGAAAGCAAAGTTTCGCTCCAGCCTTTTCAAACCAGCGGCGGCGCTGGACCCCGGGATTGT
>CACYCG010000010.1 GCA_902772855.1 uncultured Ruminococcus sp. | reverse complement strand
TTTCCTTTGCAAGACTTTTAGCGTCTTCTTCAGGTGCAAGCCCCGGAAGGGGGGTCTGGGGGCACTCCCCCAGACCCGGGTGCAGCGCCGCCGCTGCCGCTGGCGCTGGGCGGGGGTTGACGAATGAAGGAAGGGAAGGTATAATAAGAGCGAACTTTTGGAGAACAGGAGACCGGATATGATCGTCAGCAGAAATGAAGGGCTTCCCGGCATGAAAACGGCCTTTCTCTTTTCCTGCCCGGGACAGGAAGAAATGAAAAGCGGCAGGCTTGTCAATGGGCAAACCGGGAAAAATCTCGATCGGCTGCTATGCTTTTTGCATGAGCAGCGCCCTGATCTTTTTCCGGAAACCAATCGCTATGCCTACCGCATTACCAATTCTTCTGAACAGGTCCATTTCAAAGCGCATGACGGGAGAACGGAGCCTTCCGAAAAAGAGATCGCCCTTCCGGAAAACCTTTCCCGTCTGAAAGAAGACCTCCGGGGCTTTGAACTGGTCATCACCTTCGGACGTTGCGCCTCTTTCGCAGCACAGCGCCTGTCGGATGACAAAACAGCCCCCCTTCCCCGCTTTATTTCCTGCCGCCACCTTTCGTTTCTCAGCCTGAACAGCTCGATCAAAACCGATGTTCACGGCTCTCCCATCCTCAGAAACGACCCGCAGGCCACCGATAAACGATTGATGGTGGTAGCCGGACAGGTTCTTTCTCAGCTATGAGTCACAGACATTTCTGCAGATAACAGCCTTCCTCCTCTCCTGAGGAAAATACCGTTTCAATCACTTTTTCCGAAACCGCCGGAGAATAGCGGAATCGGTCGAGGTGCCCGCTTTCCATAAAGTATTCCGGCACGCCCGGACGGTAATCGTATTCAAACGTGTCAATAATGATCAGCTTGATCTTCATGCGGGACGGAATGATGTTCTTGATATAGACACTGGCCTGCTGTCCCGGGGCAATATGCTCCTTCATCTCCGCAAGTCCGGCTAAATTGGGCGTAAGCTCCACAAATGCTCCATAATCCTCTACAGAACGGATAATGCCCGCCACTGTTTCACCTATTTCAAAGCGTTTGACGTTTTCTTCCCACGTTCCGAGCAGTTCTTTGTGGGAGAGGCTGATGCGTCCTCCGTCAAAAGAGCGTACAATGGCCCGGATCTCCATGCCCACCGCAAAGCGCTCCCGCGGGTGCTCGATGCGGGATACGGAAATGGCGTCAATGGGGATCAGTGACACAATGCCGCAGCCAATATCCGCAAAAGCCCCGAAAGAATCCAGATGGGTAATTTTCGCTTCAATAATGTCTCCGGGAAGAAGCTGCGAAACATACTCCCGCATACAGCGCTCCTGCGCCTGACGGCGGGATAGGATTGCTATCGGTTTGCCTGCATCGTTTTTCCGGAAATCGGTGATGACAAAACAGACCGGCCGATTGACCCGGGAGATCACCGCAATATCCCGCACCGTTCCCTCCCGAATGCCGATGGCGCCTTCTTCCCGGGGAATGATCCCTTTCATGACCCCTAAATCGACAATCAGGTTGTGGGAGGAATCGCAGACGATGGCTCTGCCCTCAAGGATCCTTTTTTCGTGGTACGCTTCCGTCAATGAAGAAAGCGACTGCAGGGCGGCTGTGTTCTCCGGTGCTGTGATCAGTTTGCCTTCAGGATAGTATCCTGTCATTTTGCTTCATTCCTTTCTTGAGGCCGTGCCTCTTTGCTTTTTTCCTCACATCTATATGAAAAAAACAGTCCCGATAGTACAGGTATCCTAACTCATTTTGTCCCATTCAGCGGAAAACCCCGAAGGAGGTGACGTACATGGAAGAAAATCAAGGGAACATCCGGTTCCTGTCCATCATCTCGTACCTTGGCGTTTTGTTTGTCATCGGCCATTTTGCCGTGGAGAAAGAGAATCCCGATCTGCGGTTTCACACCTTTCAGGGCGGAGTGATGTTTGCGTATTTTACTGTGCTGTATTTTTTCGATTTTTTGGCGTATGTGCTGCTGCAGGCCGTCCCGCCCCTGCAGACCATCGTGGTACTGTTGCTGACCATGGGCATCAGTGCCGCTTATGTCATGCTGATGGCGATGGGAATGGCGTCCGCCTGGAAAAATGAGCAAAAACTGCTGCCCTATGTAGGACCGGCGGCTGTGAAGCTGCGGCTGCTGCTCGATCGCCGCAGCATCGGGTAAGCTATCACGCCTTGATGTCTATAGTATCACCCCTCTTTTGCGAAAAAGCTCGTTACCGGCCGAATGCCTGCTAACGATCCTTGGAAAAACCCGGACCTGTTTTTCAAAGTTCCGGACAGAAAGGAGGAACGAAACATGAATGAAAATATGATTGAAGCGGATTCCTTCGATTTTTACGACCGGATCACCTCCGGCCCCGTGTTTGTGTTTTTTTATCATTATCTCGACCGCCTGAGCCGCATGATGGAACAATTGGTCGATGAGATCGTCGATGAATATGCCGATCAGGTTTGTTTTATCGCTGTAGATGTGGAACAATCTCCGGATCTGGCAGCAGAATATGAGATTGGTTCTGTTCCCGCCGTGCTGCTGCTGCTGGACGGACAGCCGGAACAGCTTATTGAAGGCATCAACCCTCAGGATGTGTACACCGGCGCATTGGACGACCTGCTGTAAGAAAAAAAGAAACATCGCACAGCGAATATAAAGCTGTGCGATGTTTTTTGTTTAGGGAATCATTCCTTTGGTCATTTTCCAGGAGAGGATCCGCATGACGGCATGGTCGAGCAGGTCTG
>CACYCG010000009.1 GCA_902772855.1 uncultured Ruminococcus sp. | reverse complement strand
GGGCACTTCCGCCCAGTGCGTCACGCTGGCCTACGATGCGTGGATTGATTCCGGGGGGATCCTGTGGTACGATTGATTCGGAGGTGAAACATGATGGACCGATATGTCACCGGCGCCGTCATCCGACGGCTGCGGGAAAATAAACACATGACGCAGGAAAAGTTAGCGGAAAAACTGTTCGTCAGCAGCAAAACGATCAGCAAATGGGAAACCGGGCATGGATTCCCCGACATCAGTCTGCTCGAAGCGCTGGCTAAGGAACTGGATATTTCCGTCATCGAACTGCTGTCCGGAGAGCAT
This sequence comes from uncultured Ruminococcus sp., assembly GCA_902772855.1. Lineage (GTDB taxonomy): Bacteria > Bacillota > Clostridia > Oscillospirales > Acutalibacteraceae > UBA1213. The sequence goes on along the minus strand of CACYCG010000009.1, from coordinate 11,858 downwards.
ATCCGCAACCGGAACCGCTCCTTTCATATAGGGAAAGGGAAACTCTATGTCTGCCCGGTGTGCGGAAATGTCATTCAGAGCAGTGGGGAAGCCGTGGTGAGCTGCTGCGGCATTACCCTGCCGCCGCTCGAAGCGGAACCCTGCGATCCGGAACATGAGATCCGGGTGGAAAGAGTGGAAAACGAATACTTTGTTTCGGCTGAACATCCGATGACAAAGGATCATTATCTTTCTTTTTTTGCCGCTGTTTCGGATCACGGCATTCAGTTTGAAAAGCTCTATCCGGAAGGAAATCCCGAAACAAGGTTCCGGATCGACCGGATAGACGCTGTCTACGCCTACTGCAACCGGCACGGCCTGTTCCGGGTGAAACCGGGAAAAACACGATAAGCGCCCTTTGGGAAGCGCACGCCCGCTGTCTTCTGACTTTCGGCGTGTGCTTTTTTTATCCGGCAAACAAAAACCATTCTCCCCGTTTTGAGAAAGTTTTCCGGAAAGGGGTTTCACCGGCGCGGTGGATATGGTATAATACAAAAAAGAACTGAGAGGAAAGCGGGTGGGACTATGATTGCCGCTGTGACACTGAATCCTTCCCTCGATTATACGATGAAGGCCGGCCGGCTGGTACCGGGACAAACAAACCGGTCCAGAACGGAAACCCTGTATCCCGGAGGAAAAGGGCTGAACGTGGCCCGGGTCCTTTCCCGGCTGGGAATGGAAACCGTCTGCTGGGGGTTTGTCGCCGGTTTTGTTGGGGAGGAGATCCTCCGGCAGCTTCAGAAAGAAGGACTGCCGCAGGAAATGACACGGCTTGCAGCGGGCAATTCCCGCATTAACGTCAAGCTGATCGGGGAAACGGAAACCGAGATTAACGCCCGCGGCCCGGCAGTGGAGGAAACCTGCGTGCGGGCTTTCTGCGATCAGGTCCGCTTTCTGCGGGAAGGGGACAGTCTGGTGCTTTCCGGAAGCCTTCCGCCGATGGATGAAACCGTTTTTTGGCCGCTGCTGCGCGCGGCGGTGTCCGAACGAAAAATACGGCTGATCGCCGACATGGACCTTTCCGCCATACAGCGTCGCCTTTCCCCCTGCCGCCCCTTCCTCATCAAACCGAACCGGCAGGAACTGGAAAGCTGGCTGGGACGAAAGGACCTTCCGGAGGAAGAGATCCCGGCCATCCTCACCCGGCTGCGGGAGGAAATGGCGGATAACGTCCTGTTATCCCTCGGAGGCAGCGGGGCGTTTTTAGCGGCGGAAAACGGCCGGATCTATCGCACCGGCGTTCTGTCCCGTCCGATCGGCAGCACGGTCGGGGCGGGGGATTCGATGGTGGGCGGGTTTTTGTACGGCTTCTCCCTGCACGCAGACCCAAAGGAGGCTTTTCACTGGGCCTCCGCCTGCGGAAATGCCACCGCTTTTTCGCAGGGGATTGCTGACAAACAAACCATCTTCTCCGTTCTGCAGGAATTGCCGAAACCGGAAGAGGTTCTGCCATCATTTGGAAAGGAGGAAGCAGTATGCTGAAAGGAATCGGCGTGTCCGGAGGAATCGGCATCGGGAAAGCCTGGCTTTACCGGGAACTCCCCCTCCAGCCTTCCCCGTCTTCCCCCAGCGACCCGGAAACAGAACGGCAGCGGCTGGAGGAAGCGGTGCGCTCCTTTTCCAATTCAATCCGGGATCAGGCGCAGCTGCTCCGGGAAAAAGCCGGAGCAGAAGAATCCAGAATCATTCTCGGACAGTTGGCCATTGTGCAGGACCCGTATCTGCGCTCGGAGGCGCAGCGAATGATTTTGGCCGGTCAGGGAGCAGAATGCGCTTTTGAAGCTATTTGTGACACCTTTATCCAGATCTTCTCCCATGCAGACGACGACCTTACCCGACAGCGGGCCGCTGATGTGCAGGATGTAAAAAAAGGGATCTTAGGCTGCCTTGCGGGGGCATCACGGTCTTCTTTGCGGGACCTTCCCGCAGGATGCGTGCTGGTCACTGAGGAGATCACCCCCTCCATGCTGACCGATCTGCCGGATGAACCGCTGGCCGGCATTATCACCGCCAAAGGCAGCACCACTTCGCACAGCGCCATTTTAGCCCGGGCGCTGGAGATTCCCGCTGTGATGAGCGTGCCGGAGGTGATGGAAGCTATCTCTCAGGGGGAAGAGGTCATTTTGGACGGTCAGTCCGGCATGGTGATCCCCTCCCCGGATCCGATGCAGGTGGCGCATTACCGGAACCAGCAGCAGGCGTACCGGAAACAGCAGGAGGAATTGACCGCTTTCCGGGGAGCTGCCACTGTTTCCGCAGACGGGGAACGGTTTTCCGTTTTCTGCAATATCGGAAGAGCGGCGGAAATGGAAAAAGTCCTGCAGGAAGACGGAGAAGGAGTCGGGCTGTTCCGCACCGAGATCCTCTTCACAGAGCAAAAGCACCTGCCTACGGAGGAGGAACAGTTTCAGGAATACCGCCACGCCGTGCTGCTTGCCGGCGGCCGCCCGGTCACCATCCGGACCCTCGACATCGGCGGGGACAAAACCATTCCCTATTTAGGACTGGAAAAAGAAGAAAATCCGTTCATGGGCTTCCGGGCGATCCGCTACTGTCTGAAAAACACCGCCCTTTTCAAAACACAGCTTCGCTCCATCCTGCGGGCAAGCGCCTTCGGCCCCGTCAGCCTGATGCTTCCGCTGGTCACCTGCGTGGATGAAGTGAGGGAAACCAAACGGCTCCTCGAAGTTTGCAAAACCGAATTGACCGCCGAAAAACAGCCTTTTGACCGGAACCTCCCCGTGGGCCTGATGATTGAAACCGCCTCGGCTGCGGTGATGGCTGCGGAACTGGCCAATGAAGCGGATTTTTTTAGCATCGGCACCAACGACCTGACCGGCTACACCATGGCCTGCGACCGGGGAAACAGCCGGGTGAGCTACTTATATTCCGCCCTTCAGCCAAGCGTGCTGCGGCTGATCCGGCACACGATCCGCTGCGCGCGGGAGGCCGGTCTTCCCGTGGGAATGTGCGGAGAGGCGGCAGCCGACCCGAGAATGATCCCCCTGCTGATGGCGTTCGGGCTGACCGAATTCAGCGTAAGCGCTTCCTCCGTGCTGCCGGTGCGCCGCTGCATCAGCCAATGGAGTGTGGCTAAAGCAAGGGAAGCCGCCGAAAAAGTGATGGCGATGGCTACGGAAGAGGAGATCTGCCGCTATCTTTCTACCGTGCTGTGACCTTCCGAATTTCTTCACAAAACGGCTTCGGGACAAAAAATCCCCCTGCCGTCAAAGACGGCAGGGGGATTTGGAGTGAAGAAGTATATAGTATGCTTCTTACGTTCACTATCATACCCTTTTTCACCAACGGAGTCAAGTGATTTCACCCTTGTTCATAAAATATTAACATTTAGTGCGCCCGGACAGGGCAGGAAAACGAAGACCGGAGGATCCGGCTGTTTTCCTGATGATTCGCACCCGATAGGAGAATGACGATCATGTTCCGTATCTTTCATGTAACAGATAAAGACCGGGAAGCGCTGTCAGTATTTTATCAGCAGCACCCGGACAGCTCCCTCCCTCCCGCAGAAGCGGTGATCGTGGCCGTGGAAACGGAGGGGATCTGCGGCTGCGCCGGTCTGATCCCGGCAGAAGGGGCCCCCTGCAGAGGGCTGCTGTTCCCTCCCCTGCTGCAGCCGGAAGCAAAAGGGCAGGGATTTGAACAGGCGATGGTCGGCCTGCTGACAGAAGACGCCAAAAACCTCGGCATGACGGAGGTCATCGTTCCTCTCCAAACGGCAGACAAGCGCTTGTTTTCCCTGCTCGGGTTTGAGGAGCGGGGAAATGAAATGGTCTATGACCTGCAGAAACACCTGCAGGAAGTGATCGAATGCATCCGCAGGACCGGGCACCCGCCAGTCTGCTGTTCCGGAGAGCATCACGATTAAAAACGGCAGAACCGGTCCCATCCGATGGGGCCGGTTCTTTTTGGCGGGATAGTGCGAAAAACAGGATTGGCGCTCATTTGCCGATGTTGGCTAAAACCCTGGCCTGCTCTTCGGCTTTTGCCTGTTTTTCCAATTCTTCCTGATAGCGTTCGTAATCCTTATTCCACGCAGAAGCGACGGAGGCATCGTCTTTCCGGGAAACAATGCCGTAATGGTCCATCAGGTACTGTCCTAAATACAGCGAAACCTTTTTGGCTCCATAGCAGTTCAAGTGCGTTCCCTTATCCCGTGTGTCGGTTTTCCAATTGATGTTCACCGGGGAGTTTTCATAATCAAGGTCCAAAAACTCCACCCCGATCTCATCAGCATAGCGCCGGATGAGAGCCTGATTATCCACGCTGCGGGTTTTCAGGCAGGGCACCCGCACCAAAATCAGCTTGATCCCCTTTTCGTCACAGACCTCCTTGATCCGGTTCAGATAGAACTTCACCGGCCAGTCCATTTCGGGGTTCTGAATGACTTTGTTTTTCTTTTTCGGGTCGCCTTTATACGGGTCCACTTTGCAGCTCATATACTGCCCTTTGGCATAGGTGCGGTAATGATAATCCGGAAGCTGGAAGACTTCGGCAATATCCATGTTTTTCCAGCGGTCGTGGTTCTGCAGCAGAGGATACGCCCGGTACAGCAGTACCTCCGCTGTTTTATGTTCCAGTTCCTGCTTGGTGTATTTGGAAAAAATGGTATCGGTCTCCACCACCAGCACCTTCGGGGTCTGGTTCTGGAGCACCTGCTCAAGCACGGTGTAGGATTCCGGGACAATCAAATGCCCCTGCCCGGATACATACGAAGTCATTCCGTAGGCATTCCACATCTCCATCGGAGAAAAGGCGGAATAGGCGTCGCTGTTGCCGATGATCATGGTGTCGATCGTATTGGCCGGTTCGGCGTAAAAGCTGAATGCGCTGGCGTTTCTCATGCCGTTTTCCTTGGTATTGTTTTTGGGAAGGTACACGTGGTTCAGCCCGAACAGCATCAGACCGAGCAGCACGAAAAAGCAGACCCCTCTCACCCCTTTGATGACAAGCGGGGGGAGCTTCCTTCCGGAATGCCTGCTGTCCTTTTCCGGGTTCGGGGTTTCTTCCGGTTTGCTGTCTTTTTCCGGTTTCGGCGATTCTTCCGCCGGGGCCGGCGCAGTTTTGGAAGCGGTCGTTTCCTCCATAGTCCTCCTCCTTTCGTCCTGTCAGAAGTCAGAATTGGGCGTAGATGTTATCCACCGGTCCGTAATTCGGTCCATAGGCGCCGAACACTAATATGACGGCAATCAGGCCGAGCATGACGGACCATTTGATATAGATGGGGCCTTTGGCGACCGTCTGGAGCACATCGGTTCCCCGCTCTTTCATGATCCCCACGATGAGCATCATGACGGCGCCGGCCCCGATGACGATGAAATCCGGAGTGTCCGTTCCCAGACAGAGCAGGACCCCGCCGGTCAGTTCTCCGTAATTCACCCGGCTGACGATCCCCCACAGATAATTGGCAAACTCCTCCAGAGAGCCCGCCCGGAACATGATCATGCCGATGATGACCAGCAGGATCGTGCGGGCGACAGCCAAGGCTCCGAAAACACCTTTCTTCCGGTCGAATCCCCATTTCTGTGCGGCTTTGGCACCGAGAGGATCCACCAAAGAACCCAAAAACATGATCAGAAAATAATATAAACCGTAGACGACATATTTCATATCCGCTCCATGCCATAAGCCGGTCCCCAGCCATACGATCAGAAGGGCACAGGAGGAAGGGAGCAGGGCGGCTAAAAACTTATTGAGTTTTGCAGAAGCCGCTTTGCTCAGCTTCATGAAAGGAGCCGACAGGGAAACGGAATAGAACACATAATCCTTGAACCAGGTGCCCAGGGAAATATGCCAGCGCCGCCAGAACTCTCCCACCGAATGGGAAAAAAACGGCTGACGGAAGTTTTCGGGCAGACGGATGCCGAACATCCGGGCGGTGCCGCTCATGATGTCGATGCAGCCGGAAAAATCCGTGTACAGCTGCACGGTGTAAAGAACGGCCGCCGTGATCAGGGCAAAGGTACCGTAGGAAGCGGAGTTATCAAACACTTCCGACGCCATGAAGGAAGCCCGGTCGGAAATGACGATCTTCTTGAAAAACCCCCACAGGATCAGGGTGACCCCGCCGGTAAAGTTTTCGTTGGAATAGCGGTGCCCTTCGGTGAGCTGGGGGGCTAACTGCCCGTAGCGGGCGATGGGGCCTTCCGTCATCTGCGGGAAAAAGGACACGAACAGCAGCAGCTTGAAAAAGTTCTTCTCCGCCCGGCACACGCCCCGGTAGGTGTCGATGATGTAGCCGATGGCCTGAAGGGTGTAGTAGGAAATGCCCATCGGCAGCGCCAGCGACAGGAAGGGAATCCCTTCGGTCACACCGAACAGGGACAGCAGGGGGTTGATCTGTCCGATGAAAAAATTGCAGTATTTCAGCACCAGCAAAATGCTCAGCGCACCGACGATCCCCCCCGCCGCCGTCCATTTTTTGCGGCGGGTATAGCGGGCTTTCAGCGCCTTGCGTTCGTCTTTGGACAGATCCTTTTTTTCCTTGGCAAACCGGTCCTGCAGGGTGGTCAGATGGCGGGCGCTGACATAGGCAAAGCCGGCACAGGCCAGCACCCACAGGGCAACCGGACCGTTCAGAAACCCGCAGAATAAGGCTCCCGCTCCGAGCAGCACCGTCCACCGGTATTTCAGCGGAAAAAGCAGATAGATCCCCAGAACGATGAGCGCATAGGCCGCAAAGAACAGATACGAATCGTAGGTCAAACAGTCCCTCTCCTTTTCGCTCGATTAGTCCTCCAGACGACGGATCATCGCTTCAATCGCCTGCACGGAATTGAAGTTTTCCGGGACCAGATCGACCGGAGTGATCTCCACGTCAAATTCGTCCGAAAGCCGTGCCACTAACTGGATGATGGCCATAGAATCTAAAATGCCGGAATCTACCAATTCGGTTTCGCTGCTCAGGTCCAGTCCGGGTTTTACTTCTGCCAGAATTTCTAAAATCGTTTCCATAATTCATGTCTCCTTTTTCATTTCGTTTGTGTATGGTCCGGGGTCATCCGATATATTCCGCTTTCAGGCGGCTGCGGTCGATCTTGCCGTTCTGGTTATGCGGCATAGCGGCCAGTTTTTTGACCATTGCCGGCAGCATATAGCCCGGCAGACGGTCTTTGAGGGCTGTCTGCACGTCTTCCTCCGGCACCTTGCCCTCATACAGCAGCAGGATCCGGTCGCCGGCGGCATCAAAGAGGCAGGCGGCCGCAAAAACCTGATCCACCGCCATGGCAGCGGCTTCGATCTCCCCTAATTCAATGCGGTAGCCGAAATGCTTGATCTGATGATCGACACGGCCGCAGTAGATCAGCTCTCCCCGGTCGTTCGTGCGGACAATATCACCGGTTTTATACACGATCTCCGGGTAGGCCTGCTGCAGCGGATTCTGCACGAAGGCGGCGGCGGTTTTGTCCGGCGCATGATAATAGCCGGGCGCCACAAAGGGGCCTCTGACATACAGTTCCCCTTCCTCCCCCGGCGCACATTCCTTTCCGTCGGGCCCGATCACCATCACCTGACAGCCCTCGCACGCCCGGCCGATGGGCAGAGCTTCGGTTTCCTGGAAGGGGCGGTCAACGACATAATAGGTGCAGATATCGGTGGTTTCGGTGGGACCGAAGAGATTGGCAAACAGGGCGTCGGGATAGAAAGAACGCCAATAATTGAGCTGCTTGACCGGCATGACCTCCCCGGCGAACAGCACCGTTTTCAGCGTCTGCGGCCGGACGTAGCGGAACAGGTCCGCATTGGCGATGATGCTCAGAGCGGAGGGCACCCAGTAGATGATGTTCACCTGACGCTGCTCCATGAACTGCAGCAGGCGGATGGGAAATGCGAAAAACTTTTTGGGCAGGATCACCAGCTCCGCCCCGGTACGCAGGGCGCCGAACAGGTCGGTGACGGACATACTGAAATAAAACGGGGTCTGGCTGCCGAAAATGCAGGTGCTGTCGATGTGAAACGCATGGATGAACCAGTCGGTGTAGGCGATCACGTTGGCGTGGGTGACCACGGTCCCTTTGGGAACACCGGTGGACCCGGAGGTGAACAGGCAGTACAGCGGGTCGGTGGAAAGGGCCTGAGAAGCCACTTCCTGCAGAAGAGCTGGGTCGGGCGCTTCACAGCGCACCTCATCAATGAGGAACACCTGCCCTGAAAAACCGGTCTGACGGAGCGTTTCGAGCAGGGCGGGTTCGGTGATGACGGCGGCGGGATCCAAGGTCTCGTAGGTCATGCGGATGCGTTCGGGGGGCATATCTGGGTCGGTCACGACATAAAAATTGCCGCTGTACGAGGTGCCCAGCATGGCGGCCACGCAGCGGGGGGTTTTGTGCAGGAACAGGGAAACCGCCCGTCTTTTCGCTCCGGTGCGGGCCAGCGCCGTTCCGATGCCTTTGGCCTGCTGCGCCAGTTCCCCGTAGGTGAGGGTCTCCTGCTCATCGCTGACGGCTTTTTTGTCCGGGTAGAGGGCTGCGATCCGGTCAAAATGATCTGTCAAAGTTTTCATGGCAACATCTCCTGTATCAGCGCAGCCGGAAAGGTCTTCCGCCCGCTTGATTTCCGTTTCTCCACTATCCTATTATACAAAAAAAAATGCTGATTTCAATAGCTTGAAAAAACAAAGTTTTCCTGTTTTCTACAGTTTTTTTAGAAGCTATGGACAATGCAAAAAGCCTTTCCCGGACAGCCTTCCGGAAAAGCTCTGCAAAAGAAAGGACAAAGCGCCCCGCTGTGGAAACCCGCCCTCCACGAAAACGGCTGCTGTCAAAAAAATAAACAGACCGCACCTTTCCACCGGAGCGGTCTGTTCTGCTGTTATGCGGGGGGGGCTTCGGTCTGCCGGGTTTTTCCTACTCGTTTTCGGACTGTCTGCTGAGAGCTTCCTCGCAAATCCCGGACAAAGGGCATTGGCCGCACCGGGCAGAGCGGGCAGTGCACACCGCCCGGCCGTGAAGCACGAGCCGGTGGCAGAAATCGTTGGATTTTTCCGGCGGGAGAAGGTCCCGCAGGATCTTTTCAATGCGAACGGCATCTTTGGTCCGGTGAAAGCCAAGGCGCCCTGTGATGCGGATACAATGCGTATCCACCACCACCGCCGGCTGATGGAATACATCTCCCAGCACTAAATTGGCGGTTTTCCGCCCGACACCGGGCAGCCGCAAAAGGTCTTCCATCGTATCCGGCACCCGACCGTCATATTCCCGGCAAAGAAGCTGGCACATCGCCACAATATCCCTTGCCTTGGTTTTATACAGCCCACAGGTGCGGATATCTTCCTCCACCGCCTCCACCGGTGCTTCGGCAAACGCCTGCGCCGTGGGAAAATGGGCAAACAGCGCCGGTGTGACCAGATTGACCCGGCGATCGGTGCATTGGGCCGCCAAACGGGTGGCGATCAGAAGCTGCAGCGGGTCCTGATATTCCAGCGAACAAACAGCCTGTGGATAGGCCTCTTCGAGCAAAGCCACGGCCGCTGCCGCTTTTTCCTGTGGGGTCATATTTTCACCTCCGGGGGCCTTAAATCGGGTCAAGCAGATTTTTCAGATCCTGTGCAGACATCTCCCGAACCGCCGCTTTGACCCGCAGCAGATGCGAGGGAATGAGGATCAGTTCATCCGTTCGCAGCGCCAGTAAGAAGGGCGTCATGGATGCGTCCCACGCCAATTGCCCGCCGACCGCCACCTTTTTTCCGGCCTTGTGTGCATTGAGAATGACCATTTTCAGCAGACGCTTGACGGCTAAATGATAGGGGCGGTAAAAATCCATCAGTTTCGGATTGTCCTTATCCATGCAAAGGGTGAACTGGATCAGGTTGGAGGTGTTAATGACGATAAAATCGACTTCCTGACAAATTTCCTGTGAGATCAGCGCTGCCGACGGAGTTTCAATGACCACTCCGAGCGGAACGTGCTCCGCCGTTTTTTCACCCTGCCGCCTCAGTTCCTCCAACGCAGAGGAAAGCTCCCGCTTGGCATATTCCACCTCTTCGATGCTGCTGACCATCGGCAAAGCGATGGACAGTTTCCCGAAACCCGAAGCCCGGCACAGCGCACGAAGCTGACGGCGGAAAAAGGCCGGATTCTCCAAGGCGATCCGCACGCCCCGGAACCCCAGGGCCGGATTTTTCTCCCGGGGAATATCTAAATAATTCATTTTCTTTTCCGAGCTGCCGTTAGCAAGACAGATCCTGACTTCCTCCCCCGGAAAGGAGCGCACGATGGTCCTATAGACCTCAAACTGCTCCTCTTCGGAAGGCTCCTTATCCCGGTTCATGAACAATGCATCACAATGGAACATTCCGATCCCCTGGGCATCGTTGGAGCGGACTTTATCAATTTCGTCGAGCCGTCCGATATCGGCAGAAAGCCGGACGTACCGCCCCTCTTTTGTTTCCGAAGGCAGGCCGATCTGCCGTCTGAGGCGCTCCTGCTGTTTTTCATAACGCTCTTTGCGGGCCTGATACTGTGCGATGGTGGTTTCATCGGGGTCCAGGATCAGTCTGCCGAGCAGCCCATCGAGGATGGCCATATGCCCGTCAAAATCCGCCAGCACCTCCTGCACCTGCACCACGGAAGGCAGGCCCATCGTGCGGGCGATGATAGAAGAATGGGAATTGGCCGAGCCTTCGTTTGTCACAAAGCCCAGCACGGACCCTTTTGTGAAGGACATCGTATCACTCGGCATCAAGTCGCTGGCCGCTATGATCACCGGTTCCCGCTGACCGGGGAGTTTTTTCCCGGAGCGGTTGATCAGCACGTCCAGAAGGATGTGCCCGGCATCGAGCATATCCGTATAGCGGGCTTTGAAATATTCATCATCCAGCGCCAGAAACAGATTCGCCAGTTTCTGAGATGCGTGATACACCGCATATTCGGCGTTTTTGCCTTCTGAAATATGCGCCTGGACCAGTTCCACGAATTTGGAATCTTCCAGGATCATGATGTGCGTCTGAAAGATGACTGATTCTTTTTTAGAGATCCGCTTGCAGGCGTTGTCATACACCTGCTGGAGCTGCTTTTTGGCAATTTGCAGACAATCCTGATAGCGCTGCCATTCCTTCTGCGGGTCTTCCACCATATACTCGGGGATCTCCTTGGGAAGATTATGATAAAAATACAATTTTCCGACCGCTATCCCGGCGGAAACACTTACTCCTTTATACTCGAACATCCCATCACCTCCACAGAAAGGGCACAGGAAGGCGGACCGCTCATCAGGCCGCTTTTTCCTATTATCTATTAAACACCCTTTCCCCTTACTTGTCAATACCTACCAGGCACGGAAATCAATTTTCAAAATAGGAATGAAAATGCCTCTGGCCGCCGGGGGCGGCGGTGGGAACCTGATGCAGCCGGTCAGAAGGGGGGCGCCCTTGGGTGCAGTCGGCGTTTCTCCCCTTCCGCAAAGGAAAAAGCAGCCGGTTTTCCGAATGCACCGGAAACCGACTGCCTGATTCATCTTCAGAACTTTCCCTTTTCTCTTCCCAGCAGATAATCCACCGAAACTTCCAGAATGTCCGCCAAAGCCACCAACTCTAAATCGGTGACATACCGAACCTGCCCTTCCAGTTTCGACAAGCCCGAGGCGTTCATATCCACGCCCCGCACCTGAAGCTGGGCCAGCAGTTCTTTTTGCTTCATTCCTTTTTTCTTGCGGGTGTCCTCCACCCGTGCGCCAACCAGATTTCTGTCTCCAAGAGGCTGCTTTCGCAAACGCATCGAATACACCTCACAAAAAAATACTTGATATATTATAATTGATTTCTCAACAAATAACAATAGCCATTGTGTAAAAATATTCTTGTT
>CACYCG010000008.1 GCA_902772855.1 uncultured Ruminococcus sp. | reverse complement strand
CTGCCACCTTTTGAAAAAGGTGGACGAAAACTTGCCCTCCTTTGCAAGACTTTTAACAGAAGAAGACGGCTGACAATCCCGGGGTCCAGCGCCGCCGCTGGTTTGCAAGACTTTTGCCGCTTTCTTCATCAGGGCAAGCCCCGGAAGGGGGGCTGGGGGCACTCCCCCAGACCCGGGTGCAGCGTCACGCTGGCCCCCGGATATGGGTGCAGCGTCACGCTGCCGCCGCTGGTTTGAAAAGGCTTGAGCGAAACTTTGCTTTCCTTTGCAAAAACTTTGCCGCTTTCTTCATCAGGGCAAGCCCCGGACGGGGGTCCGGGGGAGAATCCCCCGGCTACGGTTCATTGACAGAATGGGATGGATGGAGTAAAATAGGAGTATACCTGTCTGTCCGGAAGGGATGGAACAAAAAAGGAATGGGAAGGCACTTGGTGATGATGTCATATTTGAAAAGAACGTGGGCGGAAGTGGACGTGGATGCACTCGAGCATAATTTCCGGGTCATCCGGGAGACCGCCGACCCGCAGGCGGGAATCATGTGCGTGATCAAGGCGGACGCTTACGGCCACGGGGCTGTATACCTCGCAAAGCTTTACGAACGGCTGGGGGCCGCCTGGTTTGCTGTCTCCAACATCGAAGAAGCGCTTCAGCTCCGGGAAAACCATATCCGGCTCCCGATTTTGATCTTAGGCTTCACGCCGGCGTATTTAGCGGAAGAGCTGGCCGAGCACCGCATTTCACAGGCGGTGTTTTCGGAGGAATATGCACGGGAATTGTCTGAGTATGCCGTGCGGTGCGGAAAAAAAGTGCAGATCCACATCAAACTCGACACCGGCATGAGCCGCATTGGATTCATGTATCAGCAGATCGGCCGGGACGATGCTTCTTTGGAGGAAATTCGCCGGGTCTGCGCCCTGCCCGGATTGGAAGCGGAAGGGGTCTTTACGCATTTTGCCCTTTCCGACGAGGGGGAGGACGGCGCTGCTCCCACCCAGCATCAGTTTTCCTGCTTTCAGCACGCTGTGGAAGAGTGCCGGAAAGCCGGCTGTGGTTTTAGGATCGTGCATTGTTCCAACAGCGGCGCTTTGCTCGACCATCGGGAGGCGCATTTAGACTGCGTGCGGGCGGGCATTGTACTGTACGGCCTGCTCCCCTCGGATAAAACCCTCGCCAAACCGAACCTGCTGCCCGCCATGCGCATCAAAAGCGTGGTGGCGCAGGTAAAAACGGTCGGCCCCGATACCCCCGTCAGCTATGGCGGAACCTTCGTGACCAAACAGCCGACCGCTGTGGCCACTGTTCCCATCGGCTATGCCGACGGCTATTCCCGCAGCCTGTCCAACCGGGCGTTTATGACCGTGCGGGGAAAACGGGCGCCGGTGATCGGAAGGGTGTGCATGGACCAGGTGATGCTGGACGTCAGCGAAATCGAAGGGGTCGCTTCGGGCGATGAAGTGGTGGTGATCGGAAACGGCCGGGATGGGGCGCTTTCCTTTGATGAGATCGCCCGCCTGATGGGAACCATCAACTACGAGGCCGTTTGTCTGGTTGGAAAACGGGTGCCCCGGGTCTATCTCCGGAACGGGAAGGAGATCTGCGCCAGCGGCGTCATGCTCCATTCGTCCTTTCCGAGCGGGTCTTTTTCCTGAGACCAGGCTGACGGGAGCTTCTTGATTTATAAACGATTTTCACAGAGCAGGAGGGAAAGACCATGAAGATGCTGGTGGTTGACGGCAACAGTATTCTGAACCGGGCTTATTACGGAATCAAACTGCTGACCGCCAAAAACGGACAATATACGAACGGGATCTACGGATTCCTCACGACCCTGCGGAAAATGCTGGACGAAACCGAGCCGCAGGCGGTGGCGATCGCCTTTGACCTGAAAGCGCCCACCTTCCGCCATCGGCAGTATGACGGCTACAAGGCCAACCGGAAAGGAATGCCGGCGGAGCTGGCTTCTCAGCTTCAGCCGCTGAAAGACCTTCTTTCCGCGCTGGGGTTTGCCATCGTTACCTGCGAAGGCTACGAAGCCGATGATATCTTAGGAACGCTGTCCGCCTCCTGCGAGAAAAACGATTGGGAGTGCGTGCTGGCCACCGGCGACCGGGACAGCCTTCAACTCATTTCCCCCCGTGTGACCGTTCGGCTGGCGGTGACAAAATACGGCAAGCCGGAAGTAACGGTGTACGATGAGGCAAAAATTCAGGCTATTTATGGCGTAACGCCCCCTCAGCTCATCGAGATCAAAGCCCTGCAGGGAGATACCTCCGACTGCATCCCCGGGGTGCCGGGGATCGGGGAAAAAGGAGCCGGGGACCTGATCCGTCAGTTTGGGTCGGTGGACCGCCTCTATGAACAATTGGCAGAAGCCCCCCTGCGCCCGATCATGAAACAGAAATTGGAACAGGGCAAAGAAAAAGCCTATCTCAGCCGCTCCTTGGGAACAATCTGCCGGGAGGCTCCCATTGACACAGACCTTTCCCATTACACCCCCGCCCCGCTGCAAAAGGGAAAGGCGGCTTCTATGATGGCGTCTTTGGAACTGTTTTCTCTGATGGAAAAATGGGATCTGCACCCGGAAGACGTAGCCGCTTCTGCGCTTCCCAACCAGACCCCCGGGGTGACTCTGCGCATAGAGCCGGAAGTTTCTTTGACGGACCTGTGCGCCCGGTTCCGGGGGAAAGTCATTGACGTGCTGTACACCTCTGAAGAAAATCGCTTTGCCTCCCTGACCCTGCGGGACGGGGAAGCGGTGTTTCAGATCAACGCCCTGACCCCGGGATTTATGCCGTTTTTGGAATCGTTCTGGGCAGACGAAGCCATTTGCAAGCGGGTGTATGATGCAAAAACCGTGTATACCCTGTGCGCGGAAGAAAGGATCGCCTGCCGGGGGATCACGTCCGACCTGCTGCTGTGCGCCTATCTGCTCAACCCCAATGCGTCCGATTACGGGCTTCTCCGCTTGGAGAGCGAATACGGCATTTCTCCCCTTCCCGGCGACAAGGGATCCGGCATGGAGATTTTTGTTCCGCTTCTTGACCTGCTGGAGCAGATGATCGAGGAAAAGGAACAGACCTCCCTGCTCAAAGACATCGAACTCCCGCTCAGCCGGGTGCTGTCCGCTATGGAAGAGGTGGGATTTGCAGTGGACCGGGAGGGGATCCGGGCCTACGGCGAGGGGATGAAAGAGGAGATCGACGCCCTGCAAAAAAGCATTTGTCAGCAGATCGGCGCCAACATCAATATCAATTCTCCGAAACAGCTTGGGACCGCCCTGTTTGAAACGATGGGGCTTCCCAAGGGAAAAAAGACGAAAAGCGGCTATTCCACCAGCGCCGAAGTGCTCGAAGAACTGCGGGACGTTCACCCCGTCATCGGGGAGATCCTTGAATACCGGGGCCTTGCCAAACTGCGCTCCACCTATTGCGACGGCCTGCTGAAGGTTATCGGTCCGGACGGACGGATCCATTCCTGCTTTAATCAGACCGAGACCCGTACCGGCCGGATCAGCTCTGCCGAACCGAATTTGCAGAATATTCCGGTCAAAACCGCCCGCGGGCGGGAGCTGCGCCGGTTTTTCCGGGCCAAGGACGGCTGCTTGCTGGTCGATGCGGATTACTCCCAGATCGAGCTTCGGGTGCTGGCGCATATCGCCAATGACAAGGCGATGATCGAAGCCTTCGCCAACGGCAGCGACATTCACACGTCCACCGCCGCCAAGGTGTTCGGGCTGCCGGAAGAAATGGTCACGCCCGCCCTTCGCAGCCGGGCCAAGGCGGTCAATTTCGGGATCGTGTACGGCATCGGGGCCTTTTCGCTGTCCAAAGATATCGGCGTTTCCCGCAAGGAAGCCGAAACCTATATCCGGGACTATCTGCGCCTGTATGAAGGCATCGACCGGTATATGAAAGAAATCGTGGAGACCGCCAAAAATCAGGGCTATGTCACCACCATGTTCGGCAGGCGGCGCTATCTGCCGGAGCTGGCCTCTTCCAATCATGCGCTCCGGTCGTTCGGGGAACGGGTTGCCCGCAATATGCCCATTCAGGGCACTGCGGCGGATATTATCAAGATTGCCATGATCCGGGTCGACCGCCGTCTGCGGGAAGAAGGGCTCAAAGCCCGGCTCATCCTGCAGGTGCACGATGAGCTGATCGTGGAAGCTCCCGAAGAGGAAGCAGAGGCCGCCGCCCGCCTGCTCAGCGAAGAAATGCAGCAGGCCGTGACCCTTTCCGTGCAGCTCACAGCGGAAGCGGGCATTGGCAAAACATGGTACGATGCAAAATGCTGAAAAGGAGGAGCGGAGAATGCTGCATATTTTATTTATCTGCACCGGAAATACCTGCCGCAGCCCGATGGCAAAGGCAATCTATACCCGGGAGTCCGTGCGGTATGGCATCAACAGCATTTTCAGCAGCGCCGCCCTTGGTTTTTGCGAAGGGAGCGGCGTGTCCCCCAATGCCGTGCAGGTCTGCAACGAAATCGGGGTGGACATCAGCACGCACACTCCCCGGGTGATCCGGGAGCATGATCTGGACATCACCGACGTGTTTGTCGTCATGACGCTCAGCCATGCGGAAACCCTTGTTTCGGTGGGGGTCCCCCGGGAGAAGATCTATATCCTCGGCGGAGGCATTCCAGACCCCTACGGCTCGGATCTGGTCACCTACCGCCGCTGCCGCCGGTCCATTGAAGAGGCTGTGGGGCAGTTCTGCCGGATATTAGTGAAAAAGTTTCCGGCTTGTGTCTCCACGGCGGGAGGGGAAAACGCATGACAGAAACCATCACCATCGTTCCCATGATGCGGGAACACACCGAAGCTCTCGCCCGCATTGAGCAGGAATGTTTTTCCCACCCGTGGACGCAGGAAAACCTTATCGAAGAGCTGGACAACCGCACCGCCCGGTTTTTCACGGCGCTTTCCGGAGATACGCCGGTGGGGTATATCGGGACCTTTGTGGCGGCGGACAGCTGCTACCTTTCCAATATTGCCGTGCGTTCGGACCATCGCCGCCGGGGAGTAGGAAAAGCCCTGCTGATGAAGGCCTCCGAACAGGCCGCCCGGGAAGGCGCCGCATCAATTTCACTGGAAGTGCGCCCCTCCAATGCGCCGGCAATCGCTTTGTATGCCTCGCTTGATTTTGAAGAGGTGGGGCTGCGCCGGAGGTTTTACCGGGACCCTCCGGAGGACGCTCTTATTATGACCCGGACCCTGACGCAAGACCATTCCCGAAAGGAACATGAACCATGAATATTCTGGCCATTGAAAGCTCCTGTGATGAAACCGCCGCCGCCGTGGTGCGGGACGGAAGAACCATCCTGTCCTCCGTGATCGCCTCTCAGGTGGAGGAACATAAGCTCTACGGCGGCGTGGTGCCGGAGATCGCCTCCCGGCGGCATTGTGAGGCCATCAACGGAGTCGTGACCGAAGCGCTTTCTCAGGCCGGCATGACCCTCTCCGGGATAGACGCTATTGCGGTGACCTATGCGCCCGGGCTGATCGGCGCCTTGCTGGTCGGGGTGAACTTTGCCAAGGGGCTGTCGCTGGCCACCGGTCTGCCGCTGGTGCCGGTTCATCATCTGCGCTCCCATATCGCTGCCAATTATGTAGCGCACCCGGATCTGAAGCCGCCTTTTTTAGCGCTGGTGGTATCCGGCGGGCACAGTCATATTGTTGACGTGCGGGATTACACGGACATGAAGATCATCGGCCGCACCCGGGACGATGCCGCCGGAGAAGCCTTTGACAAAGCCGCCCGCACGATGGGAATGCCCTACCCGGGAGGTATTCATTTAGACAAAATCGCCGAAGAGGGGGACCCCTGCGCTTTTGCGCTGCCCCGCCCGAAGGTGGACGGCGCCCCCTATGATTTCAGTTTTTCCGGCCTGAAAACGGCGGTGATCAACCTGATCCACAATGCCTCCCAAAAAGGAGAGACTCTTCCGGTGGCGGATCTGTCGGCTTCTTTCCGGAAAGCGGTGGTGGACAGTCTGACGGGGAACTTCCTGCAGGCGGCAGGCGATCTGAACGTTTCCACGCTGGTGCTTTCCGGCGGGGTATCCGCCAATTCCCTCCTGCGCCGGCGCATGGACGAAGAAGCCGCCGCCCGGGGTCTGCGCTGTTTTTATCCGCCTCTGTCGCTGTGCGGGGATAATGCCGCTATGGTGGGCGCCCAGGGATATTATGAATATCAGGCCGGCTTCATCGCCGACATGACCCTGAACGCAGCTCCGACTATGAGCATCGAAATCGGCAGCGTGACGCTGCACCCGTAGCCGGGGGATTCTCCCCCGGACCCCCGTCCGGGGCTTGCAGCAGCGTGACGCTGCACTCGTAGCCGGGGGATTCTCCCCCGGACCCCCCTTCCGGGGCTTGCAGCTGATGAATAGAAGGCGGCAAAGTTCTTGCAAAGGAGGGCAAGTTTTCGTCCACCTTTTTCAAAAGGTGGCAGAGTCCAGAGACAGCGTCTCTGGTCGCCGACCGCAGTCGGCGAAACACTTTGGACGCAATCCCTCCGCAGGGGGTGAATCCCAAAACAGTCCGGTGGACTGT
>CACYCG010000007.1 GCA_902772855.1 uncultured Ruminococcus sp. | reverse complement strand
GTCCAAAACAATGGGCTGACGCTTGACGGAAGCAAACACGATCGTTTCTTCCTCTTCCTGAGCAGGCGTTTCCGGTTTGGGAGCGGGTGCGGCTTCTTCCTCGGGCTTTTCTGCTTCGGGAGCGGCTTCTTCCACGGGGGCTTCTTCTGGTTTTGCCTCCTCCGGTGCTTCTGCTGCGGGAGCAGCGGCTTCTGCTTCTTCCGGGACAGGCGCAGGGGTCTCTTCGGGGACCGGTTCCTCCACAGGTGCTTCTGTCACCGCTTCCACTGTTTCTTCGGGAACAGAAGGGGCAGTTTCCGTGGTTTCGGCGGGAAGCGCCTCCTCCGGGGCGGCTGTTTCCTCAACCGGGGCCAGCGGGATCGGCTGATGCCCCACAGACGGGGGATACTGTTCATCCAGTTCCGTCTGCCGCTTGTGAATATCTTCCGGCTTGATCATGGTATTGATAACGGCCAAATGCTCCTTATAAAGCTGGATCAGGTGACTCCTGAACTTGCTGGCTTCTCCCATCAGAGAAATAATGGTGCGCTTCTGTGCATCGAGGATACGGTTGTTTTCTTCAATCTGTGCGGAAGATTCCCGGAGCGCTTTGTTCATCACTTCTTCAATGCGGGCGTTCGTTTCGGCATTGACAGCGTTGGCCCGTGCCTGCGCCTGCGCAAGAACACGGTCGGCTTCTTCCTGCGCTTTGGTGCGAATCTCCTGCGCTTCCTGCTCGGCATCGGACACCAGCTTGCGGGACTGTTCCTCAGAGGCGGACAGCTCCGCTTCCGCTTTGGCAGAAGCATCCATGACAATGGATTTGGCGGTTGCATTGGCTGTCACCAATGCTTCCTGAATGCTCTCCTTCTGCTCCCTGTAAAGCTGCATTTCCTTATCCTGCGCTTCAACCCGGCTTTCCAGCTCGGAAACCTGCCGTTCAAGCGAACGCAGAGAATCGACCACTCTGTCCAGAAAGGCATCGACTTCTTCCACACGATACCCGCCCAGACCGCCTTTGCGGAAGGTCATATTCTGTACTTCTTCCAGTGTTAGCATATTCATTTCCTTTCTGACCGATCACGCTGCTTCGGATCGGGATCAATAATAGACGTTTTCGCTGTTGACTTCGTCCATCGCATCGTTTCCGGTGAGGGACACGTTATGAGGCATTACGATGAAAGTATCCTCCGAAATGCGGCTGACCTTTCCGCGAAGCGCGTAGGCAGAGCCGCCCAGGAAATCCACGATCCGGCGGGAGACGTCTTTGTTGGTGTCTTCCACGTTGATGATGACCGTATTATTCTTGCGAAGTTCATCCACCATCGCTTTGATCACGGTGTCTTCAAAAGCATCCGGCTTGAAGAGAATGAAATGAACGCTGGGCTCGTCTCCCATGCCTCCGTTGAAGCTGATCACTTTATCCGAGGTGTCCGCCGTAACGTCGGAAGTCATATCCATTTCCTCTTCTACTTCCTCTTCTGCGCCTGCATCCATATCGGACGGCTCAACATAATACCCGTCATACCCCGATTCGTCCACGGGCTGCTGGAATCTGCTCTTGATTTTTCCAAATACACTTGCCATTTTCATATCCTCCTGTGATGTATTATCTGTATATTCTTGCGCCGAAAAGCCGGGACCCTACTCGGATCATATTGGCTCCGGACAATATTGCTTCCCGATAGTCATCTGACATGCCCATCGAAAGAAGATCCATACTAACATTATCGAACTTTTTATCTGAAATGTCAATAAAGATTTTATACATATCGTCAAAATATTTAGAAATTGCCTGTTTTGTGTCGCAAATGGGCGGCACTGACATCAATCCTTTGATAGAAATGGCCGGCATGGCGCTGATTTCTCCGATCAGATCCTCCAGCATTTCCGGCAGCACGCCGGATTTGTTTTCTTCCCGCCCGATATTCACTTCAATCAGGATACGGGTCGTCAGCCCTTCCCGCAGGGAAATGCGGGAGATCTCCTGCGCTAATTTCACGCTGTCCACCGACTGGATGAGCGACACTTTCCCGATGATCTGGCGGACTTTGTTGGTCTGAAGTTTGCCGATAAACTGCAGATCCGCCCGGGAAAGATCGTACTCCTCGTATTTGGCTAAAAGCTCCTGCACCCGGTTTTCACCGATCTCCCGAAGGCCCAGTGAAATGGCATAATTGATCAGTTCCGGCTCCACTGTTTTGGTGGCGCCTAAAAAGTGGATATCCTCTGCAGAGCGTCCCGCTGAAGAAGCCGCCTGTTCGATCTGAGCGCAGATCTCCTCGTAATTCCTTCGAATGCTGTCAAATGCTTGTTCCCTTTGGCTTGATGATTTTTCCATGATACAGATTCACTCCTTCCACAACGATCTCATCGTTGAGCATCAATTGGTCGTAATCTTCCTCAATACTCGGGAGACTGATCTCAAACGGCTCAGCAATAACATAATTATCTCCTGTGTAGATCTCGATGATCCGCTTGAACTGAATCTCGTTGCCGACACGGATATATACGCCGAGGGCCTCTTTTGTTTTTGTTTCCTGTTCATCCCCCGTCGGCAGGAAGGTGCAGGACACTTCGTGAACGGCCGTTTTGGGAATATAGATCCCTTTGTACGAATGGATCACGATGGAGATGTTTTCGTATCGCAGATCAATGATGTCGGAATCCATATAGGACCCCCGCAGGATCACCACGGCATCCGCCCCGGTGCTTTCCTGATTGACCGATTCGATGGAAACGTCAATTTCCTGATTGGAAACGGACGGGATCTGGACCTTCAGAGGAAGATTCTCTTTCTGGATCTGGAGGGCTTCTTCGGAAGTAATCTGGCAGGCAATATACCAGTTCACTCCCGTCATGATCCGTCCGATAGCGTTATCCGGAGGAACGCTTTTTGAGATCTTCTCCATATTCAGATCGCCGGGTTTCAGCTCGGAGATGCTGTCCGCCGGGATCACGTTTTCGTAGCCGTCAATGGTGCTGGTAAAATACCCGGCCGCTGGTGCCGTCGCCTGTTTGCCGGTGCTGGCAATAGAAGACTTCTGCTCCAGTTCCGTGATCCGGTTTTTCAGTTCCTTGATCTTATCTGAAAAGCTGACGACCGTTCCGGTGACGATCTGGCGTTCGTTGAGGGTGTATAAAACGGAATTGACATCCCCGCTGACAGCCCCGAAATCTCCTTTGACAAGGTTCACATTGACGGAAGCCAGTTGGGTGTCGATCTGTTTATCAAGCAAATCCGGCGTGGCGCTGAGGGAATCGGAAGATTGTTCCAATTGCTCCAGAGCGGTCAGCTCTGCATGAAGACGATCCATCAGCAGTTTATTGGTCGCTTCCTCCGCATTGGCAAAAATATTGGCGACTGCTTCGTTTTTGCCGACTTTGCCTCCGTTGTCGACCGTAAAAGAAACGAAGCCCTTATCTTTCTGCGTGACAAACTGCTCATTACGGATAAAATATCCGACGGTATCGATCGTATCCGAAACGGTTTTCATGGAGGCGGTTTCTGTTTTGACATCATTGATCGTGGCCTGAAAAATGATCCAGATGAAATATAAAACGACTAAAATAATCGCCAGGATGACGGCGATCCGTTTCAAAACTCCTATTTTTCCCATAGTTCACATCCCATTCCTGATGATTGCAAAAGAGTATGCTGCTCTTTGATCTCTCTGTTACAGTTCCATGATCCGGACAAGGTCCGTCATGAAGCGGGAACCTGCCGGAACAGATCCGGATGCTCCTGCTGCAAGATCGACAAAGCCTCCTGCAGAATGTTGCCGCAATTATCAACATAGATCCAGCGGATATAGCTGTCCCGCCGAAACCAGGTGAGCTGGCGTTTGGCATAGCGCCGGGTAGCCTGCTTGAGATTGGCCGCTGCTTCCTCTAAAGAGATCGTACCGTTCAAATACGGTAGCAATTCCTTGTAGCCGATGGCCGCCTGCGCTGTGCGGCCGGCGGCAGAGGCGTAAAAAGAACGGGCCTCTTGCAGCAGTCCCCGGGAGAACATTTCATCCACCCGGCGGTCGATCCGGTCGTAGAGCTTCTGCCGGTCCCGGAAGGTCAGCCCCAGCATGGTAAACGAATACGGAAGCGGCTGTGCATGGGACAAACGCACCTGCTCGGACATGGGCACGCCTGTGGTGGCAAAGATCTCCAGCGCCCGGATGATTCGTTTGGCATCGGCCGGGTGCAGGGTTCCGGCTGTTTTCGGGTCGATTTTCGCCAATTCCTGCAGCAGCGCCTCTCCCCCTTCCTGCCGGTACTGCTCGTTCAGACGGGTGCGAAGCGCTTCATCGCCCGGTTCTTTGGTAAAAGAAACGTTATCAAAAAAAGTCCGCAGATACAGTCCCGTTCCTCCGCAGAATATTGGCAGCTTTCCACGGCTGAGAATATCCCGGACAGCCTGATGAGCCATTTTCTGATAATCCGAAACGGAAAACGATTCGGAAGGCTCCAAAAAATCCATCAGATGATGAGCAACGCCCTGCTGTTCTTCCGGGGTCGGTTTGGCAGTGGCGATGGTCATGCGGCGGTAGATCTGCATGGAATCCGCCGAAACGATCTCCCCGTTCAGCCGTTTTGCCAGCGCAACGGACAGCGCCGTTTTGCCGGAGGCCGTGGGACCCACGACCGCTACAAGATACGGTTTTTTCGATTCACTCACGGGGTGCGGTCTCTCCTTTCGTAACGGTTTCCTGTCGTTTTTCTAAGATCAGACGGCGCAGGGCGAGGATGACCGTCTGAATGGAAGGGGTCATATCAAACACATCGGGGTCACGGAACCCCGCTTTGGCCCGCTCCTGATTCCAGAAAGCATTCAGCACACAGCCGACCCGAACTTTTCGGAACGCTCCGACCGTATACAGGGCCGCCGTTTCCATTTCAGATGCCAGAACGCCCAGGCGCTTCCAGGCTTCCCATTTTTCCAGCAGCAGGGAGGAAGTCGGCATTGTTTCCGGGCGGTGCTGTCCGTAAAAAGAATCCTTGCTCTGCACGACCCCGATCCGGAAAGGGTAGCCGAGGGTGCGGGCGCTTTCCGCCAATGCGGTCAGAACGGTAAAATCTCCGGCCGCCGGGTATTCGGGAGGAGCGTATTCCTTGGTCGTCCCCTCCATGCGCACCGCCGCTGTCGGGATCACTAAATCCCCGGGGATCACTTCGGTGCTGATGCCGCCGCAGCTTCCCAGACGAATGGCGGTGTGCAGACCGGCGTCAGCCAATTCTTCCAGACAGATGGCCGCAGAAGGACCGCCCATCCCGGTGGACATAACGATCACCCGCTCCCCTTCGAGAAAGCCTTCAAAGGAGGTATATTCCCGGTTCTGTCCCAGAGGACGGGGCGCATCCAGAAAAGAGGCAATCTGCTCCACCCGCCCCGGGTCCCCGGGAAGAATGGCATAACCTGCTCCCTGTGCGGGGGTGATGCCGATATGATACAATTCTTTCATAAGGAACCTCTCCTGTCCTTAGCATAAAGGACGCCCCCGGACAGGGCGCCCTTCCACTAAAACATATCTTTTCGTTTCAGAATGATATACATGATGATCATCAGCACGGCTGACATCACCACTGGGAACCACCAGATCCTGTCAAACGGAAGACCGCCAATGATGTTCATGCCGTACAGACCGGACACAACGGTCGGAACGGAAACCAGCAGGGTCAGGGAGGCCTGAATCTTCATGATGACGTTCAGGTTGTTGGAAATCATGGAAGCAAACACGTCCATAGTACCATTGAGGATATTCAGATAGGTAGCGGCCATGTCGACCGCCTGTTTGATCTCGATGAGCACATCCTCCAAAAGATCCTGATCGTCTTCATAGAGCTTGATATAACGGCCCCGCATGATCTTTTCCAGGGTGATCTCATCGGATTTGAGAGAAGAGGAGAAATATACCAGTGATTTCTCCAGATCCAGAAGCTGCTCTAATTCCTTATTCTTTGCCGACTGACGCAGGACCCGCTCAATGCGGCTGCTGATCTTATCGATCTGTTTGAGGTACTGAAGATATTTGGTCGCCATGCGCAGCATGATATGCAGCACAAAATGCGTTTTGTAGGCTGTGTTGACGTTTTTCACCACGCCTTCGGAAAACTCCGTCAGAATGGTATTCTCCCGCAGGGAAACGGTGATGACGTTATCTTTTGTGATCATGATGCCGATCGGCATGGTAGAGTAAGTGATGCTTCCGGACACTTTTTCCACCACGGGAACGTCGATGATAATCAGGGTGGTGTCGTCCTCGCTGTCGATATGGGAAGATTCTTCTTCATCCAGCGCAGAACGAAGCAATTCGGGAGGAATATCGTAATCGTCCAGTAAGGACTGGATCTCGTCATCCTCCGGCGCTACACAATTCACCCAGCAATTCGGCTCGTATTGTGGGATCTCCTCAATGCGGCCGTTGACGGTCTTGTAATAGCTGACCATTGGCAGGTTCCTTTCCATATTCGGAACGCAGCAGTATGCAATTGTTCCTTATTCTCAAATGACGTTTTCGACTGTAAGGATCAGGACTCATACTACCACCACACGTTTCCGAAAAGGATTTGCCGACAAAACGGCGGGCAGGTTTCCTTTCTGCCGGTTTTTGCAAAAAGGAAATCTGTCACCATTATCATTATATACAAATGCTTCCGAATAATCAAGGGGATTTTCGGAGTTTTTTCATTTTTCTTCGTCAGGATTCGGGCGGCTCCACCAAAGAGACGTTTTCCTCCCCGATCCGTTTGCGAAGCTCCCGCAGCATGACCGGATGGGGATCCACCCGCAGGGACAAAGGCGCCTTCCACAGCTTTTTCGTCTCGGTGAAGCAAATGAACAGCGGGACGTTTCCGTCAAAGATCTCGATCACCTGCATGGCTTTCCGATACTGCTCGGACTCTTCTGAAGGGACCCGCAGATACAGCCCCGGAGGACTGCGGCGGCGGGAAGCAGAAGGATCTGAAGGACTTTCCGCATCGGCAGAGTTTTCTGAAGCAGCGGGATCGGCTTTGAAAACCGGTGAAATCCTGTCGCAGATGATCTGTGGCCGGTCTTCTTCCCGCTGGCTCACGCTCCCCGAAAGAGACACCACTTTTCCTTCGGCAGCATAGTCCCCGCAGGCCTCCAGCACCTTTGGAAACAGTATCACTTCCATACTTCCGGACCGGTCCTCCACCTCGGCAAATGCCATTTTGGAATGATTTTTCGTATCCTTGAAGCGCAGACGGGTAAACATACAAAGCAGGGTGACTTTTTTTTCATCGGGATAATCCGCTGTCTCCTTCTGCAGAATGTCACAGATGCGGTCCGGCTTCAGCCTTGTCTCGGCGGCGGCATATTCTGAGAGCGGGTGTCCGGAAAGATACAGCCCGGTGACATCCCGTTCCATTTCCAGCCGGTCTTTAAGGGAATACTCGGAGATGTGGGGAGAAGGCGGCGTGTCCGCCTCGGAAAGAGAGCCGTCCCCTCCGAAAAAGTCGATCTGCCCCTCGATCCTGTCGGCCTTGGCCGCAGCGATCTGATCAAGGTACGCCGGATACACCATGATCATCTGGCGGCGGTTCAATCCGAGACCATCCAGAGCACCGCTTTTGATGAGATTTTCAACAGCGATCTTTGTCAGTTCCCGGCCGTAGGTGCGGGTGCAGAAATCATAGAAGGATAGAAACGGCCCCTTTTGTCTTTCACGAACGATCAGCTCGCACAGGGTGCTCCCGATGTTCTTCACCGCCTGCAGACCAAATCGGATATGACTTCCATCCGTGGAAAACCCGAAGCCGCTGTCGTTGACATGAGGCGGCAGCACGCCGATACCGCTGCGGCGGCATTCTTCCATGTATTCCCCCACCTTTGCCGTATTGGAAAGCACACTGGTCAGCAGCGCCGCCATGTATTCACAGGGATAATAGCATTTGACGTAGGCGGTCTGATAGGAAATGAAGGCGTAGGCCGCAGCGTGTGCCCGGTTAAAGGCATAGGAAGCAAAGCTCTCCATCTCCGCAAAGATCTTCAGGGCGGTCTCTTCGCTGATGCCCCGGCGCTGACAGCCTTCTACCAGCACGGCCCCCTGCTCGTCCGTCAGGCCGTGTATGAACACCGTGCGCTCGGCTTCCATTTCTTCCTTTTTCTTTTTGGCCATCGCGCGGCGGACTTTGTCTGCCCTTCCGAGGGAATAACCTGCCAGCGAACGAAAGATCTCCATGACCTGCTCCTGATAAACAATACACCCAAATGTGACCTGAAGAATGGGTTTTAGCAGGGGGTGCAGATAGGAGATGCTCTCCGGGTGACGGCGGTTTTCAATATAGCGGGAGATGGAGGACATCGGCCCGGGACGGTATAGCGATAAAACAGCGATGAGATCTTCGATGGTTTCCGGCTTGAGTTTCATCAGAACCTTTTTCATTCCCGCCGATTCAAACTGGAATACTCCTTCGGTATCCCCGCAGGCATACAGGCGCATGACCTTCGGGTCGTTATCGGGCAGACAGTCGACCGAAAACTCCGGGTGCGTCTGACGCACCAGACGCTCGGCTTCATGCAGAACCGTCAGGTTTCGCAGGCTCAGAAAATCCATTTTCAAAAGGCCCAATTCTTCCAGCTCCGTCATCGTGTACTGCGTCACGACAGCGTCATCATTTTTGGACAGCGGAACATGGTCGGTCAGCGGGCGCTCTGAAATGACGATCCCGGCGGCGTGTGTGGTGGCGTGGCGGGGCATTCCTTCCAGACGCATGGCAGTATGAAGCAGTTCCCGCACCCTCGGATCGGTCTCATATTGCTGACGCAGGGAAGAAGAAGTGTTGATGGCCTCTTTGAGCGTGATCTTCAGTTCTTTCGGAATCATTTTGGCGATGCTGTCGCACAGGGAATACGGCAGCGACATGACCCTCCCGACATCCCGCACAGCAGCTCGGGCTGCCATCGTTCCGAAGGCGATGATCTGGGCCACATGGTCGGCTCCGTATTTTCGGATCACATAATCGATCACTTCCTGACGGCGTTCCGCACAGAAGTCGATATCGAAATCGGGCATACTGATCCGTTCCGGATTGAGAAAACGCTCGAACAGCAGATGATATTTCATCGGGTCGATCTCTGTTATGCCCAGACAGTAGGCCGCCAGACTTCCCGCTCCGGACCCTCTGCCCGCTCCCACGGGGATCCCCTTTTGCTTGGCATACAGCACATAATCCTGCACGATCAGAAAATAATCCACAAAGCCCATGCGCTCAATGACGCCAATCTCATACTCCAGCCGTTTCCGGGTCTCATCCGACACTGTTTCCCCGAAGCGGCGCATAAGCCCTTTCTCACAAAGCGCCCGAAAATAGGTCCGGTGGTCCTTCCCACCCGGCACATCAAAATGCGGCAGTTTCAGCTCATGAAAAGTAAAGTCCAAACAGCAGCGCTGTGCGATCTTTTCCGTATTGGAAACGGCTTCCGGAGCTTGTGAAAACAGAGCTTCCATTTCCTCCTGACTTTTCAGGTAAAACTCCTGCGTGGGAAACAATTCCGGGGCATCTTCCTGAAGGGTCTTGCCCATGCGAATGCACAGAAGGACTTTCTGAAGAAGGCTGTCTTCCCGGCTGATGTAATGGCAATCATTGGTGGCCACCGGAGGAATGCCGGTTTCCCGGGAAAGCCGGAGCAGAAGCGGCAGCAGGCGTTGTTGTTCCGGGAGACCGTGGTCCTGAAGTTCAAGGTAAAAATGCTCAGGACCGAAAAGGTCCCGATACTGCAAAGCCGTTTTTTTCGCTTCCTCATACCGTCCGGACAGGAGCAGCCGGGGGATCTCCCCAGCCAGACAGCCGGAGAGGGCGATCAGGCCCTCGTGATAGCGTTGCAGGATCGAAAAATCGACCCTTGGCTTTCCATAAAACCCGTCCGTCCAGCCGAACGAGCAAAGTCTTGTCAGGTTCCGATAGCCGGTTTCGTTTTCGCACAGCAGGACCAAATGACGGTTTTCCCGGTCCAGCGAAGGGTCCCGATCGGCGATGGTGCGGGGGGCTACATACAGCTCACAGCCGATAATGGGCTTGATGCCGGCGGCTTTGGCGGCTTTATAAAATTCGATCACGCCGTACATAACGCCGTGGTCCGTAATGGCCAGAGCGGTCTGCCCCAATTCTTTGGCACGGGCCGCCATTTCATCGGGTTTGCAGGCCCCGTCAAGCAGGCTGTAGACGGAATGAACGTGAAGATGAACAAATGACATAAGGCTTCCTTTCTCCTGTCAGGGCAGTCGCAGATGATATCGTACTTCCCGCCGGGTCTCCGGAGAGCAGCGGTTTTTTCTTCCGCCGTATTCTTCCGAAAACGTCATGTGCAGTTTTTCCATGACCCGGATAGAAGCAGCGTTTTCACTGTCGGCGTGGGCGATGTATTCTTTCAGGCCGAAACGGGAGGCACAGTACTGCATCATCGCTTCGGCGGCTTCGGCGGCGAAGCCTTTTCCACGAAAGGCGGGGTCTATGACCCAGCCCAATTCTCCCCGGAGCGGTTCCTTCAGAAACTCCACGCTGACGGTGCCGGCCACGGCGCCATCCGACAGGACCGCCACATCCAGATAAGCCGGACACTCAAGCTGCCACTGAAGCTCGGCTTTTTGAAGATAGGTGCGAACTTCCTCTTCATCATCGCAGGGAAGATACACCATCAGCCGGGTGTTTTCCCGATCGGTAAACAATCGGACCATTTCCGGAAAATGATCCATAGACAGGGGTATCAGCCGGAGGCGGCGGGTCGTCAGCATGGTGCATTCTCCTTATTTCTTGAAATACATGAACGCCTGGCATTTGATCATGCCGTTATACAGCTTTCTTCTCTTGTCGGCCGGGCGTCCGAAATGGGCTTCAAATTGTTCGTCGGGGCTGATGATGGTGTAGCTCCAGCCGTCTTTTTTTTCAAACTTTTCGCCCATGATGCGGTACAATTCCTGCGCCTGACGCTGATCGAGCAGGCGTTCGCCATAGGGCGGGTTCGTAATGACGGCTGCTTTCTCCCATTCGGGCTCAAAGGCGGAGATCGGGCGTTTTTCCACATGAATGCGCTGTTCGACCCCCGCTTTATGTGCGTTGGATTTTGTCAGTTCCAGTGCCGTTTCGTCAATGTCGTAGCCGAAGGCTTCAAAGGAAGCGGAATGGTCGATCAGATCAAACGCTCGCTCCCTTTCCTGAGACCAGATCTCAATAGGAACGGATTTCCACAATTCCGCCGAAAACCGTCTGCGTAAGCCGGGGGCAATCTTCAGGGCTTTGAGGGCGGATTCGATGAGGATGGTGCCGGATCCGCAGAACGGATCGACAACGGTGCTGTGCGGGCGCACCCGGGACAGATCCGCCAGCGCCGCCGCCAGCGTTTCCTTGATGGGCGCTTCCGTGGCAAATTGACGGTAGCCTCTTTTGTGCAGGCCTTCCCCGGAGGTATCCAGCAGGATGCTGACCTTATCCTTCATGATCAGAAACTGGATCTGATGCTTGCTGCCGGATTCGTCCAGCCAGGTGGTGTGGTATTTCTCCCCCAGCCGTTTTGCAGCTGCTTTTTTGATGATCTTCTGACAGTCGGGAATACTCGCCAGAGCAGAATTGACGCTGTGGCCTTTCACCGGAAAGGCTTCGTCCCGGTGGATCCATTCCTCCCACGGCAGACGGTATACTCCCTGAAACAATTCCTCAAAAGAATAGGCGTAAAACTCTCCGAGCAGGATCTGTACCCGCTCCGCATAGCGGGAATGAAGATTGACCCGGGCAAGGGTGGTGTGATCTCCCTTGAAAGTGACCCTTCCGTTTTCAGCGTTGACAGAGGAGATTTCCATGCGCTTCAGTTCATCCGCACAGATCCCTTCCAATCCGAACAGGCACGGGGCTGCAAAGGTAATGTTATCCATACAAAACGACCTCTTTTCTTTCCGTTTCTTGAACTTTCTTCATTGTACCGTATTTCCTCCAAAATTGCAACGGGGGGGCCAGCGCCAGCGTGACGCGCCCAGCGGAAGTGCCCTTGGGGTGCTGGACCCGGGATTGTCAGGCGTCCTTCTTCTGACAGCCTTCTGCAAATAATCCCAGAAATATTTTACACCAACCCAGCGGCGGCGCTGGTCAACGGGATTATCAGCAGTATTCTGCTGTTAAAAGTCTTGCAAAGGAGGGAAAAAGGTGGTATACTGAAAAACGGTTGAACGTGGAAGTTCGCTTTGCGTAAAACCGCAGCAACAATCATTATCAAAATTGATGGCCGCTACTGAAACAATAAGGTTCGTCCTGTGTGAAAGGTGCAGAGGCTTCTGGGATCGTCGGGAAGTTTTCCTGTGGTCTGGTTTTTCTGCACCCGGAAGGGTGCTTTTTTCTGTGGCGGCGGAAAAGGAGTTTTTTATGGAAAATCATGTCTCTATCATCGGCATTATCGTGGAAAACATTCATTCTACCGACAAGCTCAATGAATTGCTGCATGAATACAGCAGCTATATCATCGGGCGCATGGGTCTTCCTTATCCGAAAAAGAATGTGAACATCATCAGCATCGCTCTGGACGCTCCCGCCGACGTGATCAATACGCTTGCCGGAAAGATTGGTATGCTCGACGGCATCAGCTCCAAGGTGGTCAGCTCGAACGTATGATCGAATACCTTGACCGACTGACAGCCGGGGAACCTCTGTCCGAGAAGGAGTACGCCCTGCTCATCCGTCATCATGAGGACCAGGCGCTGTCCGAGGAACTGTTTGCCCGTGCCAGAGCGGGCAGAGAACGGGTGTTTGGAAAAGAGGTCTATATCCGTGGGCTGATCGAGTTTACCAATTACTGCAAAAACGACTGCCTGTACTGCGGTCTGCGCTGCTCCAACCGGCAACTTGAGCGCTACCGGCTGAAGGAAGAGGAGATCCTCTCCTGCTGCCAAAGCGGCTATGCCCTTGGGTTCCGGACGTTTGTCCTGCAGGGCGGAGAGGATCCGTTTTTTACCGATGAGCGAATGGTCCATCTCATCAGCCGGATCCGGCAGGCATTTCCCGACTGCGCCCTGACCCTTTCGATCGGAGAAAAAAGCCGGGAAAGCTACCGGCGCTATCGTCAGGCAGGAGCGGACCGGTTTCTTCTGCGGCATGAGACAGCCGACGAAGCACATTACCGGTTTCTCCATCCCCCTGCCTTATCCTGGCATCACCGCATGAACTGCCTGAAAGACCTCAAAGAACTGGGGTATCAGGTGGGGTGTGGGTTTATGGTGGGGTCACCGGGACAAACCTGCGATTGCCTGGCGAAAGACATGGTGTTTCTGAGAGCGTTTTCCCCTCATATGGTCGGGCTGGGGCCGTTTATTCCCCAGCATGACACGCCCTTTGCCGGATACCCCGCCGGAGGACTGTCTTTAACGCTGTTCATGCTGGCACTGGTGCGCCTGACGCTTCCGTCGGTGCTGCTGCCCGCCACCACCGCCCTGAGCACCATTCATCCGGAGGGCAGGATCCGGGGAATACTGGCCGGAGCCAACGTGGTCATGCCGAACCTCTCCCCTTTGCTGGTGCGGGACAAATACACCCTGTACGACAACAAAGCCTTTTTGGGTGCGGAAGCGGCTGAGGCGGTGGATTCTCTTTCCCAATCAATGAAGAGCATCGGCTATCATGTGGTTGTTTCAAGAGGAGATCACCCGTCCTGCCGGACAACCTCACCGGCAGGCGAATAAATCATCACATCTGCTGCGGCAGATGATAACTAAAAAAGTAAAAAGGAAGGGTATTGAAAATGATGTACGATCCGAAATCCTCCAAAGCGGAGGAGTTTATCAATGATGAAGAGATCCGGGCTTCACTGGACTATGCGGAGCAGAACAAGCATAACCAAGCGCTGATCGATTCCATTCTCGAAAAAGCAAGACTCGGCAAAGGACTGAGCCATCGGGAAGCGATGGTCCTGCTGGACTGCGACATCGAAGAAAAGAATCAGGAAATTTACCGGCTGGCCGAACAGATCAAAAAGGATTATTACGGAAACCGCATTGTGATGTTTGCACCGCTGTATTTGTCAAACTACTGCGTCAACGGCTGCCTGTACTGCCCCTATCATTACAAGAACAAGCATATTCCCAGAGTGAAGCTCACGCAGGAGCAGATCAAAAAAGAAGTGATCGCCCTGCAGGATATGGGACATAAGCGTCTGGCGCTGGAAACCGGAGAAGATCCGGTGAACAACCCCATTGAGTATATTTTGGAAAGCATTAAGACCATTTACAGCATCAAGCATAAAAACGGCGCCATCCGCCGTGTCAACGTCAATATTGCCGCCACAACTCATGAGAATTACCGGAAACTGAAGGAAGCCGGCATCGGCACTTATATCCTCTTTCAGGAGACCTACAACAAGGAAACTTATGAGCGACTGCATCCCACCGGGCCGAAGCATGATTACTGCTACCATACCGAAGCGATGGACCGTGCGATGGAGGCGGGCATTGATGACGTGGGCTGCGGTGTGCTGTTTGGGCTGGAGCTTTACCGATATGAGTTTGTCGGCATTCTGATGCACGCTGAGCATCTTGAGGCCCGCTTCGGCGTGGGTCCGCATACCATCAGCGTCCCCCGGGTGCGCCGGGCAGATGATATTGATCCCGATGACTTCGATAACGGGATCGATGACGACACCTTCGCCAAGATCGTTGCCTGTATCCGGATCGCTGTTCCCTACACGGGCATGATCGTTTCTACCAGAGAAAGCCAGAAAAGTCGCGAAAGAGTGCTGCATCTGGGCATTTCTCAGATCAGCGGAGGTTCCAAAACAAGCGTGGGCGGCTATGCCGATCCGATCCCGGAAGAAGAGGATTCCTCCCAGTTTGACGTCAGCGATACCAGGACCCTCGATGAAGTAGTCCGCTGGCTGATGGAGCTGGGTTATATTCCCAGCTTCTGCACGGCCTGTTATCGGGAAGGCCGCACTGGGGACCGCTTTATGTCTTTGTGCAAAGCAGGGCAGATCCAGAACTGCTGTCACCCGAATGCACTCATGACCCTCAAGGAATATCTGGAAGATTACGCTTCCCCTGCCACCAAAGAGATCGGAGAAAAACTGATCATGGCGGAACTTTCCAATATTCCGAAAGAAAAGGTTCGGGAGATCACCCGGCAGCATTTGCTCGATATTGCGGGCGGAAGCAGGGATTTCCGCTTCTGAGGAAAGGAGGATCAGTATGAGTCTGCAAGCCCTCCCCTCCGCCGAACGCCTTCATATCGGGTTTTTCGGGAGAAGAAATGCGGGAAAATCCAGCGTGGTCAATGCCGTGACCGGCCAGTCGCTGGCCATTGTTTCCGATGTGCTCGGAACCACGACAGACCCTGTGAGCAAGGCGATGGAACTGCTGCCCCTTGGCCCCGTTGTCATCATCGACACCCCCGGCATTGACGATGAAGGGGAATTGGGCTCCCTGCGGGTGCAGAAAAGCTATGGGGTCCTGCATAAAACCGATATTGCCGTGCTGGTGGTCGATGCCGGTGAAGGACTGCGGGAAGAAGACCGCCGGCTGATCGAAACATTTCAGAAAAAAACCATCCCCTATCTGATTGTCTACAACAAGATCGACCGATCCCCTTTTCAGCCTTCCGGTGAACGGGAAATAGCCGTCAGCGCTCAGACCCGTGAAGGAGTGGAAGAACTGAAAAATCGTCTGGCTGCCCTTTGTCGGGAAGAAAAGCGGGAAAAAACCATTGTATCCCACCTGCTTTCTCCGGGAGAGATGGTGGTATTAGTGGTGCCGATTGACGGCTCTGCTCCCAAAGGACGGCTCATTCTTCCCCAGCAGCAGACGATTCGGGACCTGCTGGACCACCATTGTCTGGTGACGGTCGTGCAGGATACCGAGCTGTCGGAGGCGCTGCAAGCCCTGAAAGATCCTCCCCGGCTGGTGATTACCGACAGTCAGGCGTTTGCAAGAGTCAGCCGGGATACTCCGGAGGATATTCCTTTGACCTCTTTTTCCATCCTGTTTGCCAATTACAAAGGGAATCTGAAGCAGGCAGTGGAAGGGGTGACGGCAATCGGCAGGCTGAAAGACGGCGATCGGGTGCTGATCTCCGAAGGGTGTACCCATCATCGTCAATGCGGGGATATCGGCACGGTCAAGCTGCCCGCCCTGCTGCGCCGCTTCACCGGCGGAAAGGAGTTGTCGCTTTCCTGGAGCAGCGGCACGGAGTTTCCGGAAGATCTGTCAGAATATCGGCTGGTGATCCACTGCGGGGGCTGTATGCTCAATGAAAAAGAAATGCAGTACCGCCTGCGCTGTGCCCGGGAACAGAATGTGCCGATGACAAACTACGGAACGGCGATCGCCTATATGAACGGGATCCTCCGGAGGAGCTTGTCCATTTTTCCGGAATTGGCGGCAAAGCTGCCGGAATCATAAACAAACGGGAGATGCTTTAGGAGGCATCTCCTTTTTTTCGGGTGTCACGAACGGGAAGGGGTCCTGAGTATATTCGGAAAAGAAACTGCGCATTGTAAAATGAAGTTGAAACAATAAAAAAGTATCCATAGCGATGATTCTGTAGTAGAATTGAGTTACCACACAACAATTCGAAAGG
>CACYCG010000006.1 GCA_902772855.1 uncultured Ruminococcus sp. | reverse complement strand
CTTTGTATCAAATACTCTATTTGATTTGCTCGGTAATTGTCAACATTTCCTTAAGTTGTTAGCATTGCCGGGGGAACTCCCCCGGATATGGGTGCAGCGTCACGCTGCTGCAAGCCCCGAACGGGGGGTCTGGGGGCACTCCCCCAGACCCGGGTCCAGCGTCACGCTGGCCGAAAGGTTGCGAATCTTTGAAAGATATGGTACAATCGGAAAGAAAACGGACGTTTCGGGCGGTCCGGACAGGAGGAACATTTCATGAGAAAAAAACGAAGAAAACAATGGCTGTCTGCGGCGCTGGCGGTCACGATGGCTGCGGGATCTGCCGTGAGCGCAGGGGCGGCGGGAGAAGGAACAAAGGCACTGTTTTTTTCCGAGGAATATAAAGGATCGGTTTTCTATGAAAAGCTGATGGCTGCCAAAGAAGACAGTGCCGGGAAAACAACGATGGAAAAAACGCTCGCTATTGCTCTGTCACAGGAGGGCTATCAGAATTATGCGACCGAAGGAGCCGATCTGGAGGAAGCAAGGGAAAACGGCTTTTTGTGGACGGGAGCCAAGCGGCGGGATAATGCCGCCGGCACCGGAAATACCGAATATACCCGCTGGGCGCAGAGAGTGGTCATGGGCGGCGGAGAAAGCGAACAGTACCTTGACTGCGACTGGTGCGCCATTTTCGTGAGCTGGTGCTTGTATCAGGCGGATTATTATACAGAAGAGAAGCTGAAAAAATACTATTATTCCTACTGCGCCGATCCCCGGATTGAAACGGAAGCCGACACCTGGATCACGGCGTTTTGTATGGAGCAGGAAAACGTCTGGTATACGCCCGTTTCGGACAGAAAACTCGAAGCCTACGACTTTACTACCTACTACCATACCGATACAGACCCCTATGAAATCCCCTACAAACCCGGCGGGCTTATCTTTTTCAGTTGGGACGGAGAGGGACGGTATTTTGACCACGTCGGAATCGTGATCGGGTACGATGAGCGGGAGCATATCCTGACCTATTCCAACGGAAACTCGGACGGGCAGGTCATCACCCGGCGGATGGATCTGGATGAAACGGAAGAATACCGTGGCCAGCCCCTTCTGAAAAACAGCGGCCGCATTATGGCCTACGGAGAATATGACGAGGTGCGCCCGCTGGAGGAAAAGGAAATCACGGCGGACGTGACGGACATCACCTGGGACAAGGGGGCTTCTTCCGGGCTTCGCATCCAGACAAATTCCGCCTCAAAAATCGGTTCCGTGAAGATCGACGGAGAGTACCTCGGCTCGAACCTCGAAAGCAATATGCTTCTCCGGGAAGGAAAGCTTTCCATCGGGAAATCGGAGCTGGTCGATCTGCCGACCGGAAAGCATATCATGATGCTGGTGTTTGATGACGGCGTGATCGAGATCCCGCTTCATATCACCGATGTGGAACATGAAAAAGCCCGCACCGTGCTGCTGTACGGCATGGCTCCGGAGGCATCGTCCGAGGAAGGGGCAAAGGAGCTGCTCCGGATCCTGCAGTCGGAGCGGGATGAAAATGTGAATATCCTTATAATGACAGGTGCTTCGGAGGAAGACGCTCTTCCGCCGGACTGCCTCGTTGGGGCAGAGGACAGCGACCCCGCCGGGCTGCGGATCTGGAAGGCGGAAGGCAAAGAAAACGGGGAGGCCTACGGCCGCATGACCCTGCTGCGGACGGTGGAAACCGGCTCTGAGAACGAGAAAGGTCTGAACGACCCGGATGTGCTGAAAGAGTTCATCCGGTGGAGCCGGGAAGAATATCCGGGGGAAGCCTATGACCTGATCTTCCGGGGGGACGGGGAAGGACCGGCGGGCGGCTTTTTTGCAGATGGGTCTCAGGAGGGAGAATCCCTCAGCCTGACGGAACTGGCGCAGGTTTTCGGAGAAAGCCGTCTCCTGCTGGATGGAAAGCGCTTTGAGCTGCTTTGCTTTGACGGTCCTTTGATGGGCAGCGTGGAAACGGCAGCGGCTCTCTGCGATGCGGCCGGGGCCATCGCTGCTTCGCCTGCGGAAATGCCGGGCAGCGCAGCGCTTTGCTCTGCTTTAACACAAGCCTTGAAGGAAGACCCCTCCCTCAGCGGCTTTGAGCTGGGAAGAGCTTTGGCAGATGCCATAGCCGCTCATGCCGACAGCCGAGATGCCGTTTTTTCGGTCGTGGATACCGCTTCTTTCCGTTCCCGCCTTCTGCCGCAGCTTTCCGCCCTTTCTGATGCGCTGCTGCAGGAAGCAAAGGACGACAAGGGGACCTATCATTTTTATGATGAGATTGCTTCCCGCAAGGCAGCCTATGCGTATGCGCCGGACCGGTCGCTCGATTTGGTGGATTTGGGCAGCCTGACGGCTGCGCTGGGATGCCTTCAGACCGAGGAAACGAGCAGCGCCGAAGACGGTGGGCTTTTCTGGAACGCCTATGCCGACACAGCGGCGCAGATCGGAGCTATCCTGTCGGACCACGATGCCAGCGGAGATGACGTGTTGTATACGGCTTCTGCTGCGGCGCTTCCAAAAGAGGTCACCCGGCTGCGCCTGCGCCGGGCGGACGGCTCCGTTTCGCCGGAGGCGGATGAGGAATGGACAGAAGTCCTCCCGGCCGGATGGAGCATTTTCTTCCCCGGGGAGGAGATGACCGGAGCCTGCCGGTATGGAGAAGCGATGGCCGAGTTGGTGAAAGCGCTTCCCGACCAGGAAGAAAAGCGTTTTCTGGAAACCTATACCGCTGCGGCGGTGTATTATGAGCTGTTTGGGGCCTTCGGAGAGACCGTTTCCGATCTGGCCCGGGACGGGTATGAGATCACCGGTTTTGACAGCCTGAAGGCAAACTGTCAGGAAGACGGGCGCTGGGAGGCATTTGAGACCCTGCTTGCCTGTCTGGTGAGCAGCGGGGAGTTTGAAAGTGCAGAGGAGGCGCAGGCATTTTTTTTTTTTTTTTTGCGTTGTCAGAGCGGTGAGGTGGTCACAGCGGAAAAGGCCAGCGTTCGTCAGGTGCGGGCAAAGGACGGAAGCGTGAAGGGGTATCGCCTTCAGGTGTCGCAGGTGTCGGCGCAGTCGCTGGTGCACATAGATTATGAACTGGTGATGACTCCCTCCCCGGAGGAGCCTGCCGTCACGGTCAGCCGGTATTCTGCCGGCGGGGAGAATACGGTTTTCTTCCCGAATCAGAGCGAAGACTGTCTGGTGCTGTATGATGCCGACGGAGAACTTCATGCGGCGCAGGCGCTGTATCTGAATGCGCAGCATTCGCAGGCCGCGTTTCTGATCACGGTGAAAGAAGCGGAGGGCCTTGGAAAAGAGTACTTCCTGTATGTGTCCGAAACAAAGACCGGCTGGCAGGTCGACGGGCTTTCCGATTCTTTGCAGCGTGCGGGGGAGAGGAAGTATATCCCGATGAACGGCAGTGAATTCGCTTCTGGAGAGCTGTATTATGCCACGCTGTCGCCTTCGGCAGAGGCCCTTGGGGAGTCCCGTTGGATTTCGTCGGGACGGCTGGCGCCGGTGAGGGCGGAGCTGGATAACTGGGGCCTTACAGCTGCTGAAAAATCCCCGGAAACACTGGGCTTTTCATACAGCCGGCGGTATTTTCTGGAAGATGTGTACGGCAGCCGCATAGA
This sequence comes from uncultured Ruminococcus sp., assembly GCA_902772855.1. Lineage (GTDB taxonomy): Bacteria > Bacillota > Clostridia > Oscillospirales > Acutalibacteraceae > UBA1213. The sequence goes on along the minus strand of CACYCG010000006.1, from coordinate 339 downwards.
GATCACCGACCGGTTTGCACAAGCGGATCAGGCGGCAGAACGGGGTGATTTTCTGTTAGAAGAGGGGGATTCCCCCGACCCGGACGACAAACCCTCCGAAGCTCCTTCCGGAAAGCCTGAGGACAAGCCCTCCGAAGATCCTTCCGGAAAGCCTGAGGACAAGCCCTCCGAAGCTCCTTCCGGAACACCTGAGGATATTCCCTCCGAAGACCCGGCAGGAACGCCGCAGGAACAGCCCGGACCGGTCCCCGCCACCGGAGAGACCCCTTCGGGATGGGCTCTGATCCTGCTGCTGTCGGCTCTTTGCGCCGCCGCTGCTGCGGGAGGGAAAAGACGACG
>CACYCG010000005.1 GCA_902772855.1 uncultured Ruminococcus sp. | reverse complement strand
CGGGGCTTGCACCTGATGAATAGAAGGCGGCAAAGTTTTTGTAAAGGGCAGCGGCGTTTTCATTCCTATTTTGAAAATTGATTTCCGCGGCCGTAGTATGACGGTCATGACAGTCATATCGTAAACTTTTCTATATATAAAAAAATTATCTCTATGGGGACTTTTACGAAACGACCGGCAGACGAAAACGCCAAAAGGTCCCCCCGGTGTGGGAGGACCTTTGTGAGGGTGTATTACTGGCTGTCTTTGCGGATGGTTTCGATCACGTTCTGGCTGTGGACACGGCGGATGGAGAAGCTCATGATGACCCAGATGACGATCAGAACGGCCAACACACTGATCAAAACAGCTTTGGCGGGAAATACATACGGGATCTCAATGCCGATATTGACAGAGGCGATCATCTGATACAGCAGGAAACTTCCGCCCAGACCGATCGGAAGGCCGATCAGAAGGGATTTGGAGGTGTAGAACAGGCTTTCGAGGGTGATCATGAGGTGGAATTCCTTGCCGGTCATGCCGATCGACTGGAGCATGGCAAACTCTTTCTGGCGGCGGCGCAGGTTGTTCGTAATGGTATTGAAAATATTCGTGATGCCGATCAGAGAGATGATGACGATGAAGCCGTAGATGAAGATCTCCGCCATCAGCACTTGCGCTTCGAGCATTCTCTTCAGACGGTCGTAGTTGATGAGAGAATCGGTATCTTCCCTTCCGTTTGCCAGAAGCATTTCTTCAATGGCGTCGGCGGTTTCGTCCGGGTGAATGGAATGGATCTGCAGATTCATTTCCCGGATATGATCCAAAGAAAAGGTCTTCCGGAAAGTGTCCATGGGCATGACCAGCATTCCATAGGCGCTGAAACTGCTCATTTCAAGATTTCTCAGATAGGTCAGGTCGCTGACCTCCGCTGCGATGGTGAGGGGGATCTTGTCCCCGGTATCATTTTCCTCGAGGGTAATGGTGGTGCCGACAGGGTCCTGCAGGAAGCGCCCGAAGGGGCGGTCGCTGCTGTCTGCTCCGATGCCCATGTTGCGGTTGAGAAGGATCACGCCGTTTTTCACGGAATCGGGGTCGGCGCCGGATTTTTTCAGCAGTTCGTCGAAGGTTTCCCGGTTGACGCCGTACACGGATGCATCGCCCACCGTCACCTCCGCCTTGCCGTCGAAGTGGTCGTACACATAGGTGCATTGATAGTCCTTGAGGTCAGAGGCCAGGGCAGATTCGGGGATGGTGTAGTGATAATTGGCCGCACGGAACGAATACCGTGCCTTTTCCACCCCGTCCATGCCGGCGATCCGTTCCCACAGCTCCACCGTTTTTTCCACGTTGAGGCGCATGGTTTCATAGGTCAGGCTCGGGTCTTCCTCGTCTGCTTCGGTCACAGAGTCGTATTCAGCGCCGTAATAGATCAGTTCGCAGTCAATATCGCCGAACTGCTGCCGGACTACTTCCGTCATCACATCCACCACCGAAGAAATCGTGATGAACAGCACAATGCTGACGATGATGGAGATCACGGTGGTGCGGTACTGTCTGCGGCTGCGGCGCAGGTTTTTCCAGGCGATGCTGCCGCCGACTCCGAACAGACGGGTGATCAGGGCGGGGGTTTTGTAGGTTTCGGTTTTCTTGTTCCGCTTAATATCCCGGTTGCTGCGGATGGCCTCGATTGGGGGGATCTTGGAGGCTTCCTGCGCCGGCACATAGCAGGACAGGAAAATCGTGGCGAACGCTAAAATGACCGCTAACACAATGGCTTCCACTGAAACGGTAAAGGCGATATGCACACCAAACAGGCTGTCGGATAAGATCGTATTGGAAACCGCTGTCAGGCCGTAGGCGATGCCCATGCCCAGCAGAATGCCCGCAGGCACACCGAACAGACCAAGCAGGAACCCTTCAAACAGCACGTTCTGCCGCACCTGCCGGGGGGTTGCGCCGATGGAGGAAAGCATTCCGTACAGTTTTGTCTTTTCGGTAACGGAAATGGCGAAGCTGTTGCGGATAATGTACACACTCGACAGAATGATCACGCCGATGATCACCGCCACCAGGCAGAACACCAGCCGGTTGCTTTCATCGCTGCCGGAGGACTCGAGCCGTCCCCAGTGATTGATAATCACCGCACGGATATGGTACGAATTCTTTTCAAGGGTTGCGTTGACAAGCTGGAACTCTTCCTCGCTCATCGCATTATATTCCACAAAGCGCTTGACCTGATCTTCAGTCAGGCCCGTCAGCCCGGCCATGACCTGAATATGGTTCTGCGCTCCTTCATCCGTCAGCTTGAGGTAGATGCGGCGCAGCATGGGAATGTAGACGTCTTCGTCCGGTTTGATGCTCGCCTTTCCGGAAAACCCGGACACGGTGAACAGGGTGGGAAGCTGCTGCCGTCCCGTGCCGGTGTCGGACCCTTCCGCTAATTCCCCGGAAAACTCCGACGCAATGCCGCAGACAGTGTAGGTGCGGCGGGAGGTCTTTTCAAACTCTGCGCTTTCCCAGCGCCAGATGCCTTCGGCAGGAATATTATAATAGCGGGTGCCGTCGATGTCTTTGGTGTAAAACCAGCCAAGGTCCACTTCAATGGTATCCCCGACCCGGTATTCTTTTTCGGAATACCGCCGGAAGGCGGGGGTGATCAGCACCTCCCCCTCATTCTGCGGGAGGGTGCCTTCCGAAAGAGAAAAGGCGAAACAATCGGTGTAGGCTTCCCGGTTCATGCCCACCACGCTCAGCCAGTTATGATACTGGTTATTGGAGGCAAACTGGGCGGCGCCCATTTCGGAAACGGTGTACACGCCCTGCACGTCCCGGTTGAGGGCGATTTTGGAAACGTCCTCTTCTTCAAAAGGACCGATCAGGATATAATCGAAATTACCCGACTGCATCACGGAATAATCGGCGGCTGTGTGCCGGATGCTGGCCATCAGACAGGCCACCACGGTGATCAGCGCCACCGATAAAGCAATTCCGCAGATGGTCATCACGGACCGGCCCTTGTTTCTGCGCAGGTCCGTTACGGTAAGTCTTTGCATGACCGTCATATGCTTACGCCTCCCCTACCAGCTTGCCGTCGCTGATCCTGAGCACCCGCCCGGCCTGTTTGGCGATCTCCGTGTCGTGAGTGATCATGATAATGGTCTGATGATATTCCTGATTCATCATGCGGAAAAGCTGCATGATCTGTGCGGTTGCCTGAGAATCGAGGTTGCCGGTCGGCTCATCCGCTAACATGAGCGCCGGGCGGGTGATGACGGCCCGGGCGATCGCCACCCGCTGCTGCTGTCCGCCGGAAAGTTCATTGGGAAGGTTATGCCGCCGCTCGGAAATGCCGATGTCCTTCATCAGTTTTTCCAGCAAAGCGGGGTCCGGTTTTGCTCCGTCGAGCTCCAGCGGAAGGGTGATGTTTTCTTCCGCTGTAAGAATCGGGATCAGGTTATAGAACTGATACACCACCCCGATCTGACGGCGGCGGAAAATCGCCAATTTATCGTTGTTCATGCCGGTGATTTCCTGATCTTCCACAAAGATCTTTCCGGAAGTGGGCCGGTCGACTCCGCCGATGAGGTGCATCAGGGTACTTTTGCCGCTGCCGCTGGCCCCGATGATGGCCACGAACTCCCCTTTTTCCACCGAAAGGGTCACATCGTCCACCGCTCTGACGCATCCATCGCCTGTTTCATAGGTTTTTACCAGATGTTCCGTTCTTAAAATACTCATAATGACCTCCCGCAGTTTTTGTTTGTTTGATGATGGATATATCATAGCATGGCAACGTGACAGAAAAGTGACTGCTCAAAAGAAATTCAAAAAGTTTTTACAAAAAACAAAAAATCGGCAAAGCTCCGGAAAAACCGGTTCTTTGCCGTCTGAAAAACGTCTTGTTCCTTAATGGTAGGGGTGTCCCGTATGGCTGCGGTAGCGCTTGCGGGAAAACACATATTCAGAATTTCTGCCCTTCAGGTTCAGCATGACAATGAGCACCGCTGTGATGGCCACGCCGATGACAGACCAGAAGATGATGCCCAGCAGAATGGAGGTGCCGTCATCGCTGCGGGCGGAGGACGGGCTGGTTTCCCGCTGGTCCGCTTTCGGAACCGGGGCGGATTCCATCAGCTCGTGGGTGCTGTTTTCCGCCGCTGCCGCCGCTAAATCGCTGCGCTGCACGGAGGAGCTTTCGGAAGAAGCGGCCGAAGCCCGCTGGGACGGAAGCATTCCTTCCAGCGACCCGATAAACGCCAGCGGATCCTCAAACGCCGGTGCCTCCGAAACGGAAGGACGGGCCGGTTCCGGTTCGGGGTCAGGGTCGGGTTCCGGTTCGGGTTCGGGGTCAGGTTCAGGGTCGGGGTCAGGCTCCGGGTCCGGCTCAGGGTCCGGGTCGGGTTCGGGGTCCGGCTCGGGTTCGGGTTCGGGGTCGGGTTCGGGTTCGGGGTCGGGTTCAGGGTCAGGTTCAGGGTCAGGGTCCGGTTCGGGTTCGGGTTCGGGGTCGGGTTCCGGCTCGGGTTCGGGGTCGGGTTCCGGCTCG
>CACYCG010000004.1 GCA_902772855.1 uncultured Ruminococcus sp. | reverse complement strand
TCTGGTTTTGGCTTTCGGAGGCTGCCGCTTTTTCGTAAAGTTTAAGCCCCGGAAGGGGGGTCTGGGGGCACTCCCCCAGACCCGGGTCCAGCGTCACGCTGGCAACAAAATTGATTTCCTTGCTTCTCCCGGAAAGGGGCTTGACAAATGATGGAGGGAGTGCTATAATGCAGCTACATTCAGATAAAACCGTTGAGGCGGAGATAACGGCAGTGATGACATCACAGAGAGTCGGGGCGGCTGAGAGCCCGGCATGAAACAAGCTGTCAAATGGACCGCTGAGGGCGCAGTCAAACGGGAGAAGGCTCCCGGAGTATTCTGCGACGAGGGGCCGGCGTAAACGGCCGGGGATATGATAGTATCCCGCTAAGGGCATGGTCAGACCATGAATCAAGGTGGCACCGCGGATAGGTTCTATTCGTCCTTGACATAGAGATCTCTATGTCAAGGATTTTTTTGTTTCCGTAAAGCCCCTGACAGAGAGCTCGGAAGAATAGCCCGCTTTTTTTCTGTACATTGAAAGGAGGAAGAACCATGCAGTTCAAACCAACCAAAGAAGAAGCCGCCGCTATCGCCGCACAGGGAAAGTATGACGTGGTTCCCATCAGCTGCGAATTGCTGTCGGATTTCATTACCCCCATCGAGGCCCTGCGTATCCTCAAAAACGTTTCCACCCACTGCTTTCTGCTCGAATCGGCGCACGCCGATGAAACCTGGGGGCGCTACACGTTCCTCGGATTGGACCCAAAAATGGAGATTACCTGTCTGGACGGAGACCTGAAAGCCGGAGACATCCGCCTGCACACCGACGACCCTTCCGATTTCCTGAGAAAGCTCCTCTCTAATTATAAAAGCCCCCATTTTGATTACCTTCCCCCTTTCACCGGCGGGCTGGCGGGGTACTTTTCCTTTGATTATCTGGCGTACAGCGAGCCGGAGGGACGGTGTGCAGCAGCGGATACGGAGGCGTTCCGGGATGTGGATCTGATGCTGTTCGATAAGCTGATCGCCTTTGACAATATCCGTCAGAAACTCATCCTCATCGCCAATATGAAGCTCTCCGACGGGAATGTCGGCTATCATAAAGCAGCGCTGGAGCTGTCCCGCCTGTCAGAACTGCTGCGCAGCGGGCAAAAGAAACAGGAGGCGCCCGGAAAACTCACCGGAGAGGTTACCCCCCTGTTCGGGAAAGAAGAATACTGCGCTATGGTGCAGAAGGCCAAGGAGCATATCCGGGAAGGGGACATTTTTCAGATCGTTCTGTCCAACCGCCTGAGCGCTCCCTTTGAGGGCAGCCTGCTGCATACCTACCGGGTGCTTCGCACCCTGAACCCGTCGCCGTATATGTTTTATTTTTCCGGGACGGATGTGGAGGTGGCCGGTGCTTCTCCGGAAACCCTTGTCAAGCTGGAAAACGGGGTGCTGCACACCTTCCCCTTGGCGGGAACCAGACCGAGAGGAAAAACCGAAGAGGAAGACAAGGCGCTGGAGCGGGAACTGTTAGCCGATGAAAAGGAATTGGCTGAGCATAATATGCTCGTGGATTTAGGGCGAAACGACCTCGGAAAAATCTGCCGCTTCGGGACGGTGACGGTGGAAAAGCTGCACAGCATTGAACGCTATTCCCACGTCATGCATATCGGCTCCACGGTGCGGGGAGTCATCCGGGAGGACAAGGATGCTCTGGATGCCATTGAATCCGTTCTTCCCGCCGGAACGCTTTCCGGAGCACCGAAGATCCGGGCCTGCCAGCTCATCGGGGAGCTGGAAAACAATAAAAGAGGCATTTACGGCGGCGCTATCGGCTATATTGATTTCTCCGGCAATATGGATACCTGTATTGCCATTCGGATCGCCTACAAGAAAAACGGCCGGGTGTTCATTCGCAGCGGGGCGGGGATCGTGGCGGATTCCGACCCCGAAAAGGAATATCAGGAATGTCTTCATAAAGCCGGGGCTGTTCTGAAAGCCCTGGAATTGGCACAGGAGGTGGACGCATGATCCTGCTCATTGATAACTACGACAGTTTTTCCTATAATCTCTATCAGCTTGTCGGCAGCATTGAACCGGATATCCGGGTCATCCGCAACGATGAGATGACGGTGAAAGAGATCCGCCGCCTCTCTCCCAACAGGATCATTCTCTCCCCCGGCCCCGGCCGTCCCGAAAACGCCGGGATCATAACCGAAGTCGTCCGACAGCTTGGCGCCGAGATCCCCCTGCTTGGCGTGTGCCTGGGACATCAGGCTATCTGTCAGGCATACGGCGCCGTTATCACCTACGCCGAAACCCTGATGCACGGCAAGCAGTCGATGATTTCCCTTGACACCGATTCCCCCTTGTTTGCCTTGTGCAGCAACAGAACACGGGTCGCCCGCTATCATTCCCTCGCCGCCGACCGGAATACCATCCCGGACTGCCTGAAGGTGACCGCCCGAACCGATGACGGGGAAATCATGGCGATCCAGCACCGGGACTATCCGGTTTTTGGCGTGCAGTTCCACCCCGAATCCATTATGACCCCCGAAGGGCCGCATATGCTTTCCAATTTTATTCGTTGCCACTTTCATTGACTCTGGCAACTCATCAAAAACAGAAAGGAACGATTTCCCATGATTAAAGAAGCCATTGTCAAAATTGTCAGCAAAGAAGACCTTACTTACGAAGAAGCCTATGCCGTCATGAACGAGATCATGAACGGCGAAACCACCGCCACCCAGAACGCCGCCTTTTTAGCCGCCCTTTCCACCAAAAGCGCCCGGGCGGAAACCACGGCGGAAATTGCCGGCTGCGCTGCCGCCATGCGGGAGCACGCCGTGAAAGTGGACACCGGCATGGACATTCTGGAAATTGTCGGAACAGGCGGTGATAACGCCCAGAGCTTTAACATTTCCACCACCTCCGCTTTAGTGGCGGCTGCGGGCGGAGTGAAGGTGGCCAAGCACGGCAACCGGGCTGCTTCCTCTCAATGCGGCACCGCCGATTGTCTGGAAGCTCTTGGGGTGAATATCCAGCAAAGCCCGCAGCGCTGCCGGGAACTCCTGCAGAAAGTCGGGATGTGCTTTTTCTTCGCACAGAAGTACCACACCTCCATGAAATATGTCGGTGCCATCCGCAAAGAATTGGGCTTCCGCACGGTGTTCAATATTCTCGGCCCGCTGACCAACCCCGCCTCTCCCACCATGCAGCTTTTGGGCGTGTATGACGAATATTTGGTGGAGCCGCTGGCGCAGGTGCTGATCGAGCTGGGGGTAAAAAGGGGCATGGTCGTGTACGGAACGGACAAATTGGACGAGATCTCCCTGAGCGCTCCCACAAAGGTCTGTGAGATTCACGACGGCTGGTTCAAAAGCTATACCATTACGCCCGAACAGTTTGGACTGACCCGCTGCACCAAGGAACAGCTTCGGGGCGGCGCTCCGGCGGAAAATGCCGCCATCACCCGTGCGGTCCTCAGCGGAGAAAAGGGTGCTTACCGGGATGCCGTTTTAATGAATGCCGGCGCAGCGCTGTACATCGCAGGCAAAGCGCAGACCATGCAGGAAGGCGTTACGCTGGCCGCTTCTCTCATCGACAGCGGCAAAGCAGCACAGACATTGAACGCATTTATTGAGGTCAGCAATCTTCCGGAGGAATGAACATGACGATTCTTCAAGAACTGGCAGACTATGCCGCACAGCGGGTCGAAAAAGACAAACAAGCCCTGCCGGAAAGCGACCTGCGGAGGATGGTTTCCGCCCTGCCCGCCCAAAGCGGCGCTTTTGCTTCAGCCCTGCGGAAGGAGGGAATGTCCTTTATCTGCGAATGCAAAAAGGCTTCCCCTTCCAAGGGGATCATCGCCGCATCGTTTCCGTATCTGCGCATCGCAAAAGAATATGAACAGGCCGGGGCGGACTGCCTTTCCGTGCTGACCGAGCCAAAATGGTTTTTGGGAAGTGACGACTATCTGCAGGAGATCGCCGCAGCGGTGTCCCTGCCCTGTCTGAGAAAAGATTTCATCGTAGATGAATATATGATCTATCAGGCTAAATGCCTCGGAGCCTCCGCTGTCCTGCTCATCTGCGCCATTCTCAGTGAAACACAGCTTTCGGAATACCTTGCCCTGGCTTCCTCCCTCGGGCTGGACGCTTTGGTGGAGGCGCATGACGAGCGGGAGGTTCGCACGGCGCTTCGCTGCGGGGCAAAGATCATTGGAGTCAATAACCGGGACCTGCGGGATTTTTCCGTGGACACCGGCAACAGCCGACACCTTCGCAGCCTGATCCCGCCCGAAGTGGTGTTCGTATCGGAAAGCGGCATTCGCTGCCGGGAGGACGTGGCGCTGCTGGAAGAAGCGGGCGTGGATGCGGTGCTGGTGGGAGAAGCCCTGATGCGAGCGGAGGACAAACGGGAAAAACTGCGGGAACTGCGGGGAGAACGATGATGAAAGTAAAAATGTGCGGATTGACGAGAGAAGAGGATATCGAGGCGGCCAATGCGGTGCGCCCGGAGTATATCGGCTTTGTTTTTGCGAAAAAAAGCCGCCGCTATATCGACCCCGCAGCCGCCGGACAGCTCCGAAAAAAACTGGACCCTTCCATCTGTGCAGTGGGCGTGTTTGTAGATGAGCACGCAGAAACCGTCGCCGCACTGCTGAACGAAGGAATCATCGACATAGCCCAGCTTCACGGGCAGGAGGACGATGCTTACATCCGGCAGCTCAAAAAACGGACCGAAAAGCCCCTCATCAAAGCCTTTCGCATTCGGGCGCAGGAGGATATTCAGGCGGCCCAGCGCAGCACGGCGGACCTTGTCCTGCTTGATGCCGGGGCCGGCGACGGAAAGACATTCGACTGGGCTTTGCTGGAGGGCATGAAAAGACCGTTTTTTCTGGCAGGAGGGCTTGAGCCGGAAAACATCCGGGAGATACAGGAAAATCCCTTCCTGTTTGCGCTGGACGTCAGCTCCGGGATCGAAACAAACGGGCAAAAGGATATACATAAAATGGCGGCTTTCCGGAAAGCCGCAGGAAAGGAAGGAACGTTATGACCAATCCGAACGGACGCTTCGGCATCCACGGCGGGCAGTATATCCCCGAAACGCTGATGAACGCCGTGTGTGAACTGGAAGAAGCCTACAATTTCTATAAAGACGACCCCGGGTTCTGCCGGGAACTGGAAACCCTTTTCAATGACTATGCCAACAGGCCCTCTCTTTTGTACTTCGCCGAAAATATGACCCGTGACCTCGGCGGCGCAAAGATTTACCTGAAGCGGGAAGACCTGAACCACACCGGCGCACACAAGATCAACAACGTGCTGGGGCAGGCGCTGCTGGCAAAAAAAATGGGCAAAAAACGGCTGATCGCCGAAACCGGCGCCGGGCAGCACGGCGTAGCCACCGCTACCGCTGCGGCGCTGATGGGAATGGAATGCGTGGTGTTCATGGGGGAGGAGGACACGAAACGGCAGGCGCTCAACGTCTACCGCATGAAGCTCCTCGGGGCGGATGTTATTCCCGTCAAAACTGGGACCGCCACGCTCAAGGATGCCGTTTCGGAGGCGATGCGGGAATGGACCCGCCGCATTGACGACACGCATTACTGCCTCGGCTCTGTGATGGGGCCGCACCCTTTCCCGACCATCGTCCGGGATTTTCAGGCGGTCATTTCCAAGGAGATCCGTCAGCAGATGCTGGAAAAGGAGGGGAGGCTCCCGGATGCGGTCATCGCCTGCGTGGGCGGCGGCTCCAATGCCATCGGCAGCTTCTATCATTTTCTCGGCGACAAAAGCGTCCGGCTTATCGGCTGCGAGGCCGCCGGAAGAGGGATCGACACCTTTGAAACAGCGGCGACCATCTCGACCGGAAAGCTCGGGATCTTCCACGGCATGAAATCCTACTTTTGTCAGGATGATATGGGGCAGATCGCTCCGGTGTATTCCATTTCCGCCGGGCTGGACTATCCCGGCGTAGGCCCCGAACACGCTTATCTGCACGATATCGGACGGGCGGAATATACCGCCATTACAGACGACGAAGCCGTGGCGGCGTTTGAATACCTGTCCCGCACGGAAGGGATCATTCCGGCGATCGAATCTTCTCACGCCATCGCCCACGCTATGAAGATCGCACCGGATATGGACAAGGAAAGCCTGATCGTGGTGACCGTTTCGGGCAGAGGCGACAAGGACTGCGCCGCCATCGCCCGCTATAAGGGGGAGAATATCTATGACTAATATTGAAAAAGCCTTTGCAAACGGAAAGGCATTTATCCCGTTCATTACCTGCGGAGACCCCGACCTGGAAACGACCGAGGCCGTGGTGAAAGCAGCAGCGGACAACGGGGCCGATTTGATCGAACTGGGCATTCCGTTTTCCGATCCGACCGCCGAAGGGCCGGTCATTCAGGGCGCCAATCTCCGTGCCCTGCAGGGCGGCGTGACCACCGACAAGGTGTTCGATCTTGTCCGCCGGGTGCGGCAGGAGGTGACGGTGCCGCTGGTGTTTATGACCTATGCGAATGTTGTGTTTTCCTATGGCGCCGACCGGTTTTTTGCCGCCTGTGCGGAAACCGGCATCGACGGCATTATTCTGCCGGATATCCCCTTTGAGGAAAAGGAGGAGTTTCTCCCCGTCTGCCGCCGGTACGGGGTGGCCCTGATCTCCCTTATCGCCCCGACCTCCGAACAACGGATCGGCCGCATCGCCGCCGAAGCGGAAGGGTTTCTCTACCTTGTCTCCAGCCTCGGCGTAACGGGGACCAGAAGCACCATCTCCACCGACCTGTCCGGCATTGTGCAGACGATCCGGCAGTACACCGGCATCCCCTGCGCCATCGGCTTCGGCATCTCCACTCCCCAGCAGGCGCATGATATGGCCGCTGTGGCCGACGGCGTCATCGTCGGCTCAGCCATTATCAAGATCATCGAACAATACGGGAAAGACTCTCCCGCCCACGTCGGCGCCTTCGTGCGCCGCATGAAATCCGCCGTTTCCGGGGGAAACCTTTTTTGAAAAAAGGTTTCCCCCGGACCCCTTTCCAAAAAACTTGCATGTTAAGAAAGAGGGGAGTGAAGCGGGATAGTATATCTACCCGGGCGCTTTGCAGAACCTGATGAGAAGAAGCCCCCCCTTTCTGGACTTGCACCTGAAGAAGACGCCCAAAGTCATGCAAAGGCCAGCGAAGGTTCCATGTCTCCGACAGCTTATAGGCAAGAAGATTGTATCATTTAGGCATGATGAGTTCAACTTTAATAATTCATCATCTCAGGTAGTGGGCATTGAAACCGAACTCGGTATGGTATATCTTTACAATTTCACAGAACCGTTGGATTACTATGGCTCTGTTGAGGATG
>CACYCG010000003.1 GCA_902772855.1 uncultured Ruminococcus sp. | reverse complement strand
GAATGCTTTGCACGGACGTCCGTCAGAAACAGGACCTGCGGAAGACGGCTGTATTCTTTGCAAGGCCTGCGGCAGAAGGAGAGGGCACAAAAAATGGGACCGGCAGCTTGCCGGGGGAGGAAAGAATATGGAAGAAGAAAGAAGGAACTGGGGAGCAGAAGAAGCGTTTGCGGCCCTGATGACGGCGGTTCAGGCAAAAGGCGTTCTGACAACGGAGGACGTCTGGCCCTATCTGTCGATGGAAGAGGACGCCTTTGAAGCGCTTTCGGATCTGCTGGCGCAGGAGAGGCTGCAGGTGGAGCCGCTGCTGCCGTTTCAGGACGAAGGAGGCATGGAACGGTTTTTCCGGGAGCTGACGGATTCCTGCCCGGAAGAAAAAGAAGCGGCGCAGGCAAAGAAAAAATCCCCGCTGTACCTGTACCTGAAAGAGCTGCTACAGACCTCTCCCCTGTCGGCTTCGCAGGCTTCCGAGGTGTGGGAAAACGCCCCGGACGAAGGCTCCGCCCAAGCGGAACTGACAGAAGGCAGCCTGCTGTTTTGTCTGGGGATGGCCCGGCGCTTTGCCGGAAGAGGGATCCTCCTGCTGGATCTGACGCAGGAGGCCAGCATTGAATTGATGCTGTGCGCTGCAGAAGGAGAGACCCGGGATTTCTATCTGCGGGCCGCCAGAAGGATCTTCGGCCGGATGAAGGAATTAGAAGAAGAAATGGTCCCGGTTTGCCGGGTGCCTCAGGAGCAGGCGGAGGATTTAGCGAAGGTGGTGCAGGCGCACCGGCGGCTGCTGAACACCTCGGGGAGGGAGCCGACTCCCGCAGAAGTGGCCGCCGAATGCGGCCTGAAGGAAGACCGTGTGAAGGAATTGCTGGCGCTGGAAACCCTTCTGGCCCGGCCGGAAGGCTCCGAAGAAGCTCTTCCCGAAGCACAGAACCCCAATGACCCCGCCCTGCAAAGAGCGCAGGAAATGCTGTCGGCGCTGCCGGAAACCGAGGCACGGGTGCTTTCCATGCACTTCGGGCTGAGAGGACAGCCGATGGACCCGCAGGAGATTGGAGCGGCGCTGGGCTTGTCCCCGGAAGAAGTGCAGGAGGCGCTGCAAAAGGGACTCAAAACGCTGCAGGAACAAGGAAGAAAAGAGGAAGCATGAAGGAGGACATGATCATGGCAGGAGCAAATCAACCGGATAAGAAAAACATTCTGAAGGATCTGGCCGAATTAGGCAAGGCAAGAGGACACCTCAGCACCAAGGAAATTCTGGACGCTGTCGGGGAAATGGACATCGACATCGAACAGATGGAGAAATTCTACGACAGCCTGGAGGCAAACGGGATCGAGATCGTGGAAACGGTGGACGACCTGATCATTGACGACAGTCTGCCGGAAATGGAGGATACCTATGAGCCGGAAGACGGCGAATCCGGCGATTCCATCGCCATTGACGACCCGGTGAAGATCTACCTGAAAGAGATCGGCCGGGTGCCGCTGCTGACACCCGACGAAGAACAGGATCTTGCCCTGCGCATCCAGAGCGGGGACACCGAGGCCAAACAGCGGCTTTCGGAAGCCAACTTGCGGCTGGTCGTCAGTATTGCCAAGCGGTATTTAGGGCGGGGAATGCAGTTTCTGGATCTGATTCAGGAAGGCAACCTCGGACTGATCAAGGCAGTGGAAAAGTTTGACCACACCAAGGGGTTCAAGTTTTCCACCTACGCCACCTGGTGGATCCGCCAGGCCATCACCCGGGCGATCGCAGACCAGGCCCGCACCATCCGGATCCCGGTACATATGGTGGAAACCATCAACAAGGTCAAAAAAGCCTCAAGCCAGCTTCTGCATATCAACGGCCGGGAACCCAGCGCCGAAGAGATCGCCGATTTTCTGGATATGCCGGTGGATAAGGTCAGCGAGATCATGCGGGTCTCTCAGGAACCGGTTTCTCTGGAAACGCCCATCGGCGAAGAGGAAGACAGTCATTTGGGCGATTTCATCCCCGACGACGACACCCCCGCCCCGCAGGATGCCGCTTCCAACACCCTGCTGAAAGAACAGCTTTCGGAAGTGCTTTCCACCCTGACCCCGCGGGAAGCAAAGGTGCTGATCCTGCGCTTCGGTCTGGAGGACGGCCGTGCCCGCACTCTCGAAGAAGTGGGCGAAGAATTCAACGTCACCCGTGAGCGCATCCGGCAGATCGAAGCCAAGGCCCTGCGGAAACTGCGCCATCCCAGCCGGAGCAAAAAGCTGAAGGATTTTCTGGAATAATCTCCCGCCTGTCCCGGCGGCCAGCGGCGTGTGCATTCATTTTTTGAAAATGGATCAACATGAGAAAACAGCGATTGGACTTTTTCAGGTCCAATCGCTGTTTGTTTTCCGGGATTAGTGAAGGAGGTGATCAAGTGGAACAGAAAAATTGGCAGGCTATTCTCACAGCAGTGCTGGCAGCGGTTTCAGCCGCAGCGGGACAAATGGGAGCAGCGGTCGGAGTCCTGCTGCTGATGATGGTCACAGACTATATCAGCGGCCTGATGGCTGCCTATTGCCGCAAGGAGCTTTCCAGCCGGAAAGGACTGCGGGGCATAATCAAAAAATTATCCTACGGGTGCGTCATCGTGGTCGGGCTGGCGGCGGACTGGCTCATCGGGGCCGGCTTCGGAGGCGGCGAAAAACCCATGTTCGGCCTTTTGGTGACGATGTGGCTGGTGGTCAATGAAATGATCAGCATTCTCGAAAATATCCGCTTCCTCGGCGGTCCGGTCCCGGAATTCCTGCGCAAATGGCTCAGCAGGCTCCATTCCGGCGAAACAGACGAAAAATGACCCCCGCTTTGGAAAACAGGCTTCCGGAACAGGGACCCGTCTTCGCTCGGATTTCCCCCGCTGAGGGCGGCAGGGGTGCTAAGTTGGTTTTTATAGCCGTCTTTTCGGCGGCATCCTCCGCTTTTCCCTGTCTGCGGTTTCCCCCCTCTGCAAATTTCCCCCGCCCTTTTCGGGCGGGGGCTTTCTTTGCCTATAGCCGACTGCGTCGGCCCAAATAATCAAGAATAAATAAGAAATAATAATGGCCGGTGTGTGAGGTTCTCCTTCCGCTTTTGGTTTTCGGGAGCTGCCGCTTTCTTCATCAGGTGCAAGTCCAGAAAAGGGGGGTCTGGGGGCACTCCCCCAGACCCGGGTCCAGCGTCACGCTGGCCCGGGTTTTTCAGGCGCCCTTCTTCTGACAGCCTTCTGCAAATAATCCCAGAAATATTTTACACCAACCTCTTTTTGCACCGGAAAAGCCCCGCACGAGGCGGGGCCGGGAAGTCACGATCACAGATTGGTATATCCCATCAGGCTTTCATCGACTTCTTTGGCGCAGTCTCTGCCGTCACGGATCGCTCTTACAACAAGCGACTGCCCGGAATGAGCATCTCCTGCGGTAAATACTCTGTCTATGTTTGTGCTGTGCCTTCCGGGAGCGGATGCGATATTCGTTCTTGCGTCCGTGTCGGTTCCGAAAGCCTCGGTGACGTATTTCTCACTTCCGAGGAAACCGGCTGCGATCAGAACCAATTCCGCTTCCACCGTATGCTCGCTGCCCTCGACAGGCTTCATCATCATTCTGCCGGTTTTCTCATCTCTTTCAGACATAAGGCTAACCAGAACGGCGGCCGTAAGATCACCGTTTTCGTTTTTGATGAATTCCTTGACGGTAGTCTGATATACTCTCGGGTCACTGCCGAATACAGCGGCTGCCTCCTGCTGACCGTAATCTGTCTTGCAGACTCTCGGCCACTGCGGCCAGGGGTTGCTTGCTGTTCTTTCGTCCGGCAGCTTCGGCATCATCTCCAGCTGAGTAATACTTTTTGCGCCGTGGCGCACACAGGTTCCAACGCAGTCGTTGCCCGTATCTCCGCCTCCGATGACGATAACGTTCTTTCCTTTTGCGGAAATATAGCTGCCTTCCTGCAAGCCGTTGTCCAGCAGTGCCTTTGTGGTCGATCTCAAAAAATCAACGGCAAAAAAGATCCCGCCTGCATCCCTGCCGGGCGCCTTGATATCCCGGGGATTGCTGGCGCCGCAGGCAAGGATCACCCTGTCGAAACCGTCAAGGATCTCCTGCGCGCTGATATCAATCCCGACATTTACGCCTGTGCGGAAGGTCACGCCTTCTTCCTCCATGATCTTTATGCGGCGCTCGATGATATGCTTTTCAAGCTTCATATTCGGGATGCCGTACATCAGAAGTCCGCCGATACGATCCGAACGCTCGAAAACGGTAACGCTGTGTCCCCGGCGGTTGAGCTGATCTGCGGCAGCAAGCCCCGAAGGTCCCGAGCCGATAACCGCAACGGTCTTTCCTGTTCTCACCTTCGGGGGCTGAGCCTTTGCCCACCCCTCGGCATACGCTTTTTCCACAATGGCGAATTCGTTTTCCCTCACGGAAACGGGGTCGCCGCCGGCGCCGCAGGTGCAGGCCTTTTCGCAAAGCGCCGGACAGACACGGCAGGTGAATTCCGGGAAATTGCTTGTGAGTCTGAGTCTTTTATAGGCAAGCTCCCATGCGCCTTTATACAAAAGATCGTTCCATTCGGGGATAAGATTATTCAGCGGACAGCCGGACATCATTCCCCCGATCATCATGCCTGCCTGACAGAAGGGTACGCCGCATTCCATACACCTTGCCGCCTGACATCTCTGCTCCTGCTCGCTCAGCGGCCGATGAAATTCATGGAAGTTCTTAATGCGCTCCCGCTCGGAGGAAGCCTCCGATTCCTTTCTGTCATATTCCATAAATCCTGTTGGTTTTCCCATGACTATCCTCCTTATTGCTCGCCGGTGATACGGTAGAAGGCTTCTATCCTGGCCTCTTCCTCCGTAAGACCTTTTCCCTCGAAAACAGCTATTTCTTCCATGATCTTTTTATAGTCCCTCGGGATGATCTTCTTGAATTTCGGCAGATAGCTTTCAAAATCCGCCACGATCCTCTTTGCCTTCTGGGAACCGGTAGCGGCAATATGCTCTTCCAGCATCGCTCTGAGCTTTTCGACATCAGCCTTTTCCGTTATCTCTGAAACGATGACAAGCTCTTTGTTCAGCTTCATATACAGATCCCTGTCTTCATCAAGCACATAGGCTATGCCGCCGGACATACCGGCTGCAAAGTTCTTGCCTGTCTTTCCGAGAACAGCCACACAGCCGCCTGTCATATATTCGCAGCCGTGATCTCCAACGCCTTCAACGACGGCCACTGCGCCGGAATTTCTGACGCAGAAGCGCTCGCCTGCGATGCCGTTGATAAAGGCCTTGCCGCTGGTTGCGCCGTAAAGGGCCACGTTGCCGATGATGATGTTTTCTTCGGGCGTAAAGCTGCTGCCCTTCGGCGGGTAAACGATAAGCTTTCCTCCCGAAAGCCCCTTGCCAAAATAGTCGTTGCTGTCGCCGGCAAGCTCAAGGGTAAGCCCTTTCGGAATAAACGCTCCAAAGCTCTGACCGCCTGCGCCGCAGCATTTTACCGTGAAGGTATCTTCCGGCAGCGCAGCGCCGAATTTCTTTGTAATCTCCGAGCCGAAAGCGGTCCCCAGGCTGCGGTCGGTGTTTTTGACTTGAATTTCAATGGTTTTTCTGCTGCCTTTCTGGAAGGAGGTGCGGAACTTTTCTTCCAGCTCCCGCACGTCCACGGTTTCGGACAGGTGAAAGTCAAAGGCGGATTTCTCATCATAGGCCACGGCTTCTCTCCATTCGCAGCCAAGAATAGCGGAAAGGTCGATCTTCTTTTCTCTGCCCGAAAGGCCTTCCCTGACTTTCAGAAGATCGGTTCTGCCGACCAGCTCGTCCAATGTGCGCACACCGAGCTTTGACATATATTCTCTCAGCTCCTGTGCGATAAACATCATGAAGTTCACAACGTATTCCGGCTTGCCCATGAATCTCTTTCTCAGTTCCGGGTTTTGGGTGGCCACGCCGAACGGGCAGGTGTCTAAATTGCATACCCGCATCATGGCGCAGCCCAAGGTTACCAGCGGAGCCGTAGCAAAGCCGAATTCCTCTGCGCCGAGAATGGCGGCAACGGCCACGTCCCGGCCCGTCATCAGTTTTCCGTCCGTTTCGATCACGACCTTGTTTCTCAGGCCGTTCATCATCAGCGTCTGATGAGCCTCCGCAAGGCCAAGCTCCCAGGGAAGCCCCGCATTGTGGATAGAGCTGCCGGGCGCTGCGCCGGTGCCTCCGTCATAGCCGGAAATGAGGATCACCCCTGCGCCTGCTTTGGCTACGCCGGCCGCAACGGTTCCCACTCCGCATTCGGACACGAGTTTGACGGAAATGCGGGCATTTTTGTTGGCGTTTTTCAAATCGTAAATAAGCTGCGCCAGATCTTCGATCGAATAAATATCGTGATGCGGCGGCGGGGAGATCAGGGATACACCGGGGGTGGAATGTCTGGTTTTAGCGATCCAGGGGTAAACCTTTTTTCCGGGTAGATGACCGCCTTCTCCGGGCTTGGCGCCCTGCGCCATTTTGATCTGGATCTCATCGGCCGAATTCAGGTATTCCGAGGTGACGCCAAAGCGTCCGGAAGCGACCTGTTTGATGGCGGAGCAGCGGTTTTCTTCTGTTCCCTTTGTCAGCAGCCGTTCGTCGCTTTCGCCGCCCTCACCGGAATTGGATTTTCCGTGCAGACGGTTCATAGCGATGGCAAGCGCTTCATGGGCTTCCTGAGAAATGGAGCCGTAGGACATGGCGCCGGTTTTGAAGCGTTTTACAATGGACTCAGCGCTTTCCACTTGTTCAAGCGGAACGGGCGTTTCCGCAAAACGAAAATCGAACAGTCCCCGGATATTCATCGTCCCCATTTCTTCGGTGATCATATGGGAATAGGCTTTGAAAAGCTCATAATTGCCTGTTCTTGCCGCCATCTGCAGGGTATGGATCGTTTTCGGATTATACAGATGTTCTTCCTGGCCGCTTCTGAATGGATGCTCCCCGCGCGAGAAAATCTCTGCGGTGGTTTCCAGACTGAGCGGGTCAAAAGCCGCTGTATGAAGGCTGTCAACCGTTCTTTCGATATCCTCAAGGGTTATGCCGCCGATACGGCTGACCGTACCCGTGAAATATTCGTCGATTACACTTTTTCCGATGCCGATCGCCTCGAAAATCTGAGAGCCCTGATAGGACTGGATGGTAGAGATGCCCATTTTGGAGGCGATCTTAACAATGCCGTGCAAAATAGCGCTGTTATAATCGTCCACCGCCGCATAATAATCCTTGTCGAGAAGATCCTCGTGGATCAGCTCGTGAATGGTCTCCTGTGCCAGATAGGGGTTGATGGCGCTGGCGCCGTAGCCGAGCAGGGTCGCAAAATGATGCACGGTTCTCGGTTCGCCGCTTTCGAGGATCACTGCCAGGGACGTTCTTCTCTTTGTTGCCACAAGATGCCTGTGCAGGGCAGAAACGGCAAGCAGCGACGGGATAGCTACATGATTTTCATCCACGCCTCTGTCTGAGAGGATAAGAATATTTGCCCCCTCATTATAGGCCTTGTCCGCCTCCAGATAAAGACGGTTGATCGCCTTTGAAAGGCGAGTATTCTTATAATACAGGATCGGGATAACAGCCACCTTGAAGCCTCCGACCTTCATATTTTTCAGCTTCAGAATATCCGTAGAGGTGAGGATGGGGTTCTGCACTTTGATGACCTTGCAGTTTTCGGGGCGCTCCTCTAAGATATTGCCGTCTTCCCCAATGTAAACGGTAGTAGAGGTGACAATCTCTTCCCGGATGGCGTCGATGGGGGGATTGGTGACCTGTGCAAAAAGCTGCTTGAAATAGTTGAACAGCGGCTGAGGCTGATTGGACAGAACGGCCAGCGGCGTGTCGATACCCATAGACGTAATGGGTTCGCTGCCGTTTTGCGCCATGGGGAGGATCTCTTTCATGATCTCTTCATAGGTATAGCCGAAAGCCTTTTGCAGCCGCTTTCTCTCGTCCCCGTGATGCTCTTCTACACGGACGTTCGGGATCTTCAGGTTTTTCAGCTTGACCAGATTGCTGTCGAGCCATTCGCCGTAAGGCTGACGGGAGGCATAATATTCCTTGATCTCTTCGTCGTCAATCACCCGTCCCTTTACCGTGTCCACCAGCAGCATTTTACCGGGACGAAGCCGCTCTTTTTTTACGATCTTTCCGGCGGGGATGGGCAGTGCGCCCACCTCGGAAGAAAGAATGAGGTTTCCGTCATCGGTGATATAATAGCGGGAGGGGCGCAGGCCGTTCCGGTCCAGCACCGCTCCCATGATATCGCCGTCCGAAAACAAAATGGAAGCGGGGCCGTCCCACGGTTCCATCATGGTGGCATAATATTGATAAAAATCCCGTTTGGCGCGGCTCATGGTGTGGTTTCTGTCCCACGGCTCCGGAATGGTGATCATCACTGCCAGCGGCAGATCCATGCCGCTCATGACTAAAAACTCAAGGGTGTTGTCCAGCATGGCGGAGTCGGATCCTTCGGTATTGACCACGGGAAGCACTTTTTGCAGATCGCCTTTGAGATGCTCGCTTTGCATGGTCTCTTCTCTGGCCAGCATTTTATCGGCGTTTCCTTTGATGGTATTGATCTCTCCGTTGTGGACGATCATGCGGTTCGGATGCGCCCGCTGCCAGCTCGGGTTTGTATTCGTGGAGAACCTGGAATGAACCATCGCGATGGCCGATTCAAAATCCTCGTCCTGCAGGTCCAGAAAGAACCTCCGCAGGTCTCCTACCAAAAACATACCCTTGTATACGATGGTTCGGCTCGAAAGGGAAACCACATAGGTGTCCTCGTTGCTCTGCTCAAACTCTCTCCTTGCAACGTACAGCCGGCGGTCAAAATCAATTCCCTTCTTCACGCCCTGAGGCTTCGCAATAAAGCACTGCTGAATGTCGGGCATACAGTCAAGGGCTCTTTGGCCGATCACGGTCGTATCGCTGGGGACGTTTCTCCAGCCAAGGATATGAAGGCCTTCTTTTTCGGCGATGATCTCAAACATTTTTTTGGCCTGGTTGCGGTGCAGTTCGTTTTGCGGAAAGAAGAACATCCCCACGCCGTACTCTCTTTCTCCTGCGAGTTCAATTCCCAGGGAAGCAGCCGCTTTTTTGAAAAACCGGTGGGAGATCTGCACCAGGATTCCCACGCCGTCTCCTGTTTTGCCTTCGGCGTCTTTTCCGGCCCGGTGCTCCAGCGTCTCCACAATGGTCAGGGCATCGGCCACGGTCTGGTGGGACGGGGATCCTTTGATATTGACGACAGCGCCGATGCCGCAGTTGTCATGTTCAAAAGACGGATCATACAGGCTGTGTGCGGTTGTTGTCATAATGATCTTCCTTTCCTTTTCGGTGATAGTGCCATTATAAAACCATTTCGCAGGATTGTCAAGAATAATTTGCAACTTTGGCTTTTTATCATTCAAAAAACAGGTTTATTGTTCCTTTTTTGCATAGTAAAACGAAAAAAATGCAGGACACATAAAAAAAGTTGCAAAAAAGGGTTGACAAATCCTTTGGCGGGGTGTATACTCCAGTCATCGGCAGCAAAGGCGCTGTAAGCAAAAGCAATTGTCCTCATCCGGTGGTTTGAAAAAAGGTTTCTGCCATAGGAACGCCATGAAGGAGCACACCGGGGACATAGCAGGCTTACAGCGCCTGTTTGCTTTCGAGACAAAACAGGAAAGACAGGAGAGATCATGATGGCAAATGTAACAGAGATTTTCGGCAGTCTGGTATTTGACGACAAGAAAATGCAGGAACGGCTTCCCCGCATTACCTATAAGTCGCTCAAAAAGACCGTTAGAAACGGCGAGCCGCTGGACATCAGCGTGGCCAATGCAGTCGCTAACGCCATGAAGGATTGGGCAGTGGAGATGGGCTGCACCCATTACACCCACTGGTTCCAGCCCATGACGGGAGTGACCGCCGAAAAACACGACAGCTTTATTTTCCCGACCGAGGGCGGCGGCATTATTATGGAGTTCTCCGGCAAGGAACTGATCAAAGGCGAGCCGGATGCGTCCAGTTTCCCCTCCGGCGGCATTCGTGCCACGTTTGAAGCCCGCGGCTATACCACCTGGGACCCCACCTCTCCGGCCTTTATCCGTGACAAAACATTGTATATCCCCACCGCCTTTTGTTCCTACACCGGCGAAGTCCTCGACAAAAAAACGCCGCTGCTTCGCTCCATGGAACGGCTCAGCATCGTAGCGGTGCAGGTGCTCCGGCTGTTCGGCAAAAACGAGGTCACAAGAGTCACCACCACCGTCGGGCCGGAGCAGGAATACTTCCTTATTGATAAAGAAATGTATGACAAACGCCCCGATCTGATCTATACAGGCAGAACATTGTTCGGCGCTCCCGCACCAAAGGGACAGGAACTGGAGGACCATTATTTCGGTTCCATTAAAACAAGAGTGTCTGCTTTTATGAACGATCTGGACGAGGAGCTTTGGAAATTAGGCGTGTTTGCCAAGACAAAGCATAACGAAGTGGCTCCCTCCCAGCATGAGCTTGCTCCGATTTTTGAAACCTCCAATATTGCCACCGATCATAACGAGCTGACTATGGAGGTTATGAAAAAAGTGGCCGAGCGGCATGGGCTGGTATGTCTGCTGCACGAAAAACCTTTTGCGGGCGTCAACGGTTCCGGCAAGCATAATAACTGGTCCATCTCCACCAATACCGGAGAGAATCTGCTCGACCCCGGCAAGGACCCCGAAAGCAATCTGCAGTTCCAGCTGTTTTTAGCGGCCATTGTCAAGGCGGTGCATGAATATCAGGACCTGCTGAGACTGACAGTGGCCTCCGCAGGAAACGACCATCGGCTCGGCGCCAACGAAGCCCCTCCGGCTATCATTTCCATGTATCTCGGCGATGATCTGAACGCCCTGGTGGATTCCATCGTGAACGGAACGCCCTACCAGCGCGCCGGTCGTTCGGATATGCTGACCGGGGTCAATGTTTTAGCGGATTTCCAGAAGGATTCCTCCGACCGGAACCGCACCTCTCCCTTTGCGTTCACCGGCAATAAGTTCGAGTTCAGAGCGCTTGGCTCATCTCTGAATATTGCCTGCCCCAATTATATGCTCAACACTATGGTAGCCGAGGAGCTGTCCGAATTCTATGAAGAGCTGAAACAGGCGGATGACCTGGAAGCCGCTATCCGTGCGCTGGTCAAAAAGACCTTCACCGAGCATCGGAATATCATTTTCAATGGCGATAATTATTCCGAGCAGTGGGTGGAGGAAGCAGCCAGAAGAGGACTGTGCAATTTCCGTTCTCTGCCCGAGGCTATGCAGCATTATGTGGACAGAAAGAATATTGACCTGTTCGAGAAAAACGGGATTTTGAACGAAGCGGAGATCCGAGCCAGATATGAGATCGAGCTGGAAACATACAGCAAGCAGCTTCGCATTGAAGCCCTGACGATGGTCGATATGGCAGAAAAAAACATCGCCCCCGCCGTGATCGCTTTTGTCAAAGAAATGACGGATGCGGCTCTTGCAAAGAAGGCTTTGTCTTCAGCCGTTTCTGTCTATGCGGAAACGGAGCTTATCAACGGGCTTTCAGAAAAACTGGAAAGCTTCGTAAAGAAAACCGCCGAGCTTAAAGAAGCAGCGGCAAAGATCAACAGCATCGGCGACAGCCTTGAAAGAGCGACCTATTGCAGAGAAACCGTATTTGCCCTGATGGGTGAGCTGAGAGCTCTTGGCGATGCGATGGAGCAGAAGACTTCTGCACAGTATTGGCCTTACCCGTCTTACGGCGAACTGCTGTTCGGCGTATAAAAACGTAATAGACAGAAAAAGAATGCACAATGGCGTGTATCTTTCCGAAGCAGCCCACGGGCCGCCCGGGATAGATGCACGCCTTGTTATTTTTGGAGGGATATATATGGATGCTACCGTACAAACAGCTGTCACACAGGCAGTAGAACAATCCAACGCTTTTACGATCGCCATTTGGTATCTGATCGGCGCAGCGCTTGTATTTTTTATGCAGTGCGGCTTTGCGATGGTGGAAACAGGCTTTACCAGAGCCAAAAATGCCGGCAATATCATTATGAAAAACCTGATGGATTTCTGCATCGGCACGATCATGTTCATCTTCCTCGGTTTTGGTCTGATGATGTCGGAAAACTATCTGTTCGGACTGATCGGTGTGCCGGATTTGCAGATATTCACCGATTTCAACAACTTCCCGTGGTCGAGCTTTGTATTCAATCTTGTTTTCTGTGCCACAGCGGCGACGATCGTTTCCGGCGCAATGGCAGAAAGAACGAAGTTCCTTTCTTACTGCATTTACAGCGGTATCATCAGTCTGGTGATCTATCCCAGTGAGGCAGGCTGGGTGTGGAACAGTCAGGGCTGGCTGGCGCAGCTTGGGTTTGTGGATTTTGCAGGCTCCGCCTGTATCCATACGGTTGGCGGCATTTCCGCTTTCATCGGCGCCGCTATCGTCGGGCCCCGTATCGGTAAATATACAAAGGAAGGCAAGCCCCGCGCTATCCCCGGCCACAGCCTGACGCTCGGCGCTTTGGGCGTATTCATCCTCTGGTTCGGCTGGTACGGCTTCAACGGCGCTGCCGCCACCAGTGTTACACAGCTGGCACAGATCTTCGCCACCACCACAGTGGCTCCGGCTGCTGCAACCTGCGCTACCATGATCTACACCTGGATCAAAAACGGCAAACCCGATGTATCCATGTCCTTGAACGGTTCTTTGGCAGGATTGGTAGCCATCACCGCAGGCTGTCATACGGTGGATATTCTTGGTTCTCTCCTCATCGGCACCGTAGCCGGTATTCTTGTTGTGATCGCCGTTGAAGTGGTCGACAGCAAGATCAAAGTAGATGACCCGGTAGGCGCAGTGGCCGTGCATATGTGCAACGGTATCTGGGGCACATTGGCCGTTGGTATTTTCTCAAAGGACGAAGCAACCCTCGGTTTGCTTTACGGCGGCGGCTTCACACAGCTTGGCAAGCAGGCTCTCGGCATCCTCTGCATCGGCGGATATACCGCAGTTCTGATGACCATCGTATTCTTTACACTGAAAAAAACGATTGGTCTTCGCGCTTCAAAGGAAGAAGAGGTCAGAGGTCTTGACCTTACCGAGCATGGTCTTTCCGGCGCATACGCTGATTTCATGCAGGTGCCGCAGGTGCTTACAGGAGAAACAAGCAAGGAATCTGAGGAAGGAACTGTTCCGCCTGAGAAGGCTGTTGAAGTCACCCTCAAGAAGAAGGAGCATTCCGCTGAAACGTCGGACGGCGTTAAGTTCACAAGAGTTACCATTATCACCAAGCAGAGCAAATTCACTGATCTGAACACCGCTATGTCTGAAATCGGCGTAACCGGAATGACAGTTACTCAGGTTCTCGGCTGCGGCGTACAGGGCGGCAAAACGGAATACTACAGAGGCGTTGAGGTAGAAATGAACCTCCTGCCGAAGATCCAGGTTGACATCGTCGTGTGCAAGGTCCCCGTCAAGACAGTAGTAGATACCGCTGTAAAGGCTATCTACACGGGTCACATCGGCGACGGCAAGATCTTTATCAGCGACGTCGAAGATATCGTCCGTGTCAGAACCGGCGAAACCGGGTTTGAGGCTTTGCAGGATCAGAATTGATCCCATCATGATAATAGCAGCAGGAGCACAGTTCCGGAAAACCGGCGCTGTACTCCTGCTTTATCTTTTGCCGAACCATTCCGGATACACTTCAAAGAGAAAACCAGCCTATCCGCTCAACACTGTTTTTTCGTTTCTCTCCCCATAGATATAATCCGGAACTTGTCTTTCTTATCTCGCTTTTGCGGATTTCTTTTCCGGAAGCTCTGTATACATACCATTCAGAAGTTCCAGAACAAATGCCGTATCTTCAAATCTGTCAAATACATACATCAATGTCTTTGAGCCTTCATACGGATAGCGCAGTTCAAAATCCGCAAGCAGCCTGTCCGATGTCGGCGTTCTCTTCAAAAACAGTTCATTCCCGCAAATGTCGCCGATCAGCTTACCGTTGAAGTATACAAGATATCCGCCCATCATGGATTTTATGACCACATCACCGGCTGCGGAAAAAGCCTCCCGAACATATTCATTAAACTCATTCACCATAATTTCCTCCTTTCCATTCCGATTTCTCGCTCTGACATTCAAGCTGCAGCCACAGCCTCTGCATCGGGCACGGCGCTTCCCCAAAAAATGCGCTGCTATGTTCCCACAGACTGTTTTCAGGGCTTTTTTGAGCCATATTTTTTCTTTGCCAGACAGCCAAACACCGCAGTAATCCTACACTCTTTCACACTATCCCCTTAAGAACCTGACATCAATACTGCCGTTTCCACATGCCTCGAAGCAGCAGGTCAAATAAATCCGCTTGTGTTCGACCCGCTGGCTCATTCTCACGAAGGAATGGGCAATTCCCCAGTACGGGTCAGGGTTGAGACAGTAAGTTGAATATTGCCGAACTGATAAACGGGAACACGTCGCTCCTACTGTATCCGGTCGATTCGATCGAAGGCGCGCTGACACCAGTCGAAAACAAGACGGAAAGCCATCTTATAATCAAAATCGTCCGGCAATTCCGCCATTTCAAGTAAGGCTCGATCTTCTTCAGATACCTGTTCTTTCAACTCCCTCTTTGTCACCACAAATGTTCCGCTCTCCAAATAATAAAGATTCTGAATCAGGAAAAACAGGCCTTTGCAAGTACCGCGAAAGGCGGCAATATTCTTCTTCCTGTCTGCATGTATATAGCGATGGCAGAGTTCGTGGTACAGATTTCCCAGACTCAGCTTGACGTATTTGATCTCGTCTTCCTGTGTCGCGGACGGAAGATAGTCTTTCAATTCGCCGAATAAATCTTTTGTTGTGTGGTGCAGCTGACAAACCTCAAGGGGATTCCACCGCATCATTTCTTTCCTGCCACAAATAAACCCGCAGGACTTCTCATACTCTCCGATCTCCTTCAGGATCTCCCTGTACACGTCCATATCCGCAACGGAAAAATCTTCAAGGACGATCATAACGTCTATATCGCTTTTATCGGTCGCTTCACCGCGCATATAGCTGCCTTGAAGTCCAACATATACCAATCGGTCGCCGAAAGCGTTTTTACATGCCGCAATCAGCTTTTGCAAATATTCTTCAACTACAAACATTGTTTTTTTCTCCACAAACTGCGATTTATAAATGGTCATAAAACTCAATCTCATAATCAGCGCCAAGCGCATTGCACAGCACCAGATACGCTTTTTTCGCAGCAGTCATGAATTCCTGAATCTGACTGTCGCTCCAAAACAGGTCGCCGGCGGGATCATCCCAGTTAAGCGCCTCGTCGTGCCAATCAATGAGATGTTCCAGTTCCGCTTTCAGCTCCTGCGAAACAGGCAGGACATCCGTCATTACCGGATAGTCTCCGAACTTTTCAACGGCGGAATCGTTCGTACTCCACAGGCAAACGCCGCTGCCCCAGTCAAACATAAATTTCAGCTTATACATTTGTTTCCTTCTTCACATACGTGATCTGAATATCGTACCCCAGCTTGTCGAGCATCTCCACGAAGGTCTTGTTCACGATGCCGTCCTGCTTGTTT
>CACYCG010000002.1 GCA_902772855.1 uncultured Ruminococcus sp. | reverse complement strand
TGACGCGCCCAGCGGAAGTGCCCTTGGGGTGCTGGACCCGGGATTTTCAGGCGTCCTTCTTCTGACAGCCTTCTGCAAATAATCCCAAAAATATTTACACCAACAGCGTGGACCAATTCCGTGGGAAACCTTTTTTGAAAAAAGGTTTCCCACGGACCCCCTTTCCAAAAAACTTGCATTTTAAGAAAGAAAAGCGAATTCGCAAAACCTGCCGCACGAGTTTGTTTTTCATTATTCACTGAGCTGATGAAGCCGGCGTTTCCTTTCCCCTTCAGAAAAATCCAAACCAGAAGGACAACCTTACACATGGATTTCAACTCCTGATTCCGCAATCCAAAAAAAGACCGAACAGCCGCGGCAAACGCTGCCGCAGCTGTTCGGAAAAAGAGGCGGGCCAACAAAGCAGGAATAGCAAAAACTTCGTTGGTCCGCCAAAAAAGGAGCCGATTCATTTCGTTGCGCGGTGGGAAAACGATGGCAAACAATCCTAAAACAATCTCTGACTGCATGATCAGAAATCCGGTTCATTGTAAGTCATTCCCATTGGAATCATTCCTTTATCATCAGATTGATTTCCAGAAGCAATAAGCGAAAATGAACGTATTACATTGGATTCAGTCCTATCTGCATAGTATCTATAATAAGCAAAACCTGCATTCAAATCCAATCCGATTCCGGGATGCATAGGGTGGCGTTGTCATGACCGCTCACCTCGCCGCCGGTGTCCGGCAAACTTAATGCTTCATTCATCCCAGCGGGACCTTAACCGCTGCATATGATCCGGGTCTGCTCGCCCGAGAATCACACGGAACTCCCGACATCAGACGGAGCATCAGTCTGTTCAGCCCATCATACAGCATATTTCTGCGCCCACAGGCACAGCCCCGTGCTGTTCGGAGCATCGCCGGGCGATTACGTTGCAAACTTCAAATGCCTCGGCGGAATATTCAATTGTAGGTTCCCGGTGCCGGCTTGCCCCGTCCCCGCTGACCAGACCAGCAGGAACTGACCGTCATCGTCTCAGGCAGCCTTCACACAAATCGAAAACCTTGAAAATCCAATGAACACACAAATCATATTCCGAGGGCCAGAGGAAGTGTCTGCATACTCGTTCCTCGCTGAAGCCCGCAAATGTTACGGTTTCAAAAGGTCTTCTCTCTGTGGAAGCGACCGCACCGGGCGGCGTACAGTGACGCAGTCAGTGTTTCTGTTTCGCCCATTGGACCCCGCCTCCTTATGTCGTATTAGATAAACCCCAAGCCTTGCTCCGCAGTCAAGAGCTTGCATTCATGATTTATCTTGATTTTATTATACCACTTCTTTAGGAAATGTCAATAGTTTTTTTGAACTTTTTTAAAAAATATTTTATGATTTTTCTTAGGCTCCCTCTTTTTCTGTCCCCGGCCCGAGACAGGAGGCCCACTGTTTTCCTGATCCGGGAGAAACCGCTCCGGAAGAAAACGGACGGAAAACAAAGCACCCGCCGGCCCGTATGATCAAGCCGTCCCTTCTGCGGGTACGGCAAAGTTTCTTGCATTATCCTCTTGACTTATCCGGAAAAACGGGTTACAATGAACTTGCATCTATGGTAAAAAGATGTGACTATCCGAAAAGGAGCTGTTGAAGATGAGTGAACAGGAGAAAAAAATGAATAACCCTGAAGAATCGGAAGTGCCTGAGGAAGCGGATCTCGTTTCTCTTGTGGACGATGAGGGGAACGAATATGAGTTCCAGGTGCTGGATGAAATGGATTACGAAGAGGGTCATTATTATGCCCTGCTTCCCCTCTTTGATTTGCCGGAACAGGATATCGAACAGGGCGAAACCTATATGATCTTTGAGGCCGTGGAAGACGAAGACGGCAATCCCCAGCTTGCTGAGATCGAGGATGAGGATCTTCTCGATGAAATTGCGGAAGTCTTTGAAAGCCGCTTTGCCGAAATGGACGAGGAAGAAGACGAGAATCCTTCGGAAGAAGAGGAATAATTTACCGGATTTTTTTAACGAAACCTCTTGATTTTTGGAGAAAAATACTATATAATAAGACTAAGAAAAACAGGTTGTCTGCCTGATTCGTATTGTTGTCTTAATAACCCTACAACCCTTAAATCGGGAATTCGTCTCCTGTGACGGACATCAGACCTCCCGCTTCGGCGGACGAAGGGAGTTTGAAATCTCAGGGAGAGTACCCACCTGCTTTCTTCGTAGGCAGGTTATTCACGACAAGATACGGTTAGGCGGACTTCCTGTTTTATTCGTTTTCTGCGGCACGGCTTTCGTGCCGTTTTTCTATTTTGGGCCTGACGGGAAGCCGGTAAATGGATAATACTTCTGCATGGGAGGTTTTTCCGGAGTTGCTTTTCTCCGCAGTGCAGGTTTTCCGGAAAAGGCTTCCCCTGGCGCAGCGTTACGCTGGTTACAAGTTTGTTGTTGCATTTCAGAAAACTGAGGGATATAATAGCCATAGCTTATGCTGCAGGAAGGATGGTGAGCCCAATGGAAGAACCTCAGAAGCCAAAGAATAAGCCGATTTTTGCAACCGTTCTGATTGTTACGGCCATTGTCGTCATCGCTGCCATTTTATCTGCTGCCACGCTGATCATGTTTCAGAACCGTAGGGAAACCAAGAATTACTCTGCCTCTTATGTGGCGGATGAAGTGGTCAAACGAATGAACTATGATACCCTTCAGAAGATCTCTCCCGAAAACATCGGAAATTATTATCAGCTTCCTGAGGGGCTGGTTTCGGACAGCGCCATGTATGTTTCCGCCCGGCCGGATTCTTCCAGAGAACTTGCCTGCTTTATCCTGAGCGAACAAAAGAATCAGGACGCTCTGATGGAAGCCATCACCGAATATATTGCCGACCGGACGCAAAGTACACAAAATGCCAAAGAAAACAAATCGGCCTCTTCCGCCGTACATAGCCGTACAAAAGTGCATTACCCCTATGTGTTTGTCGTTATCTCTTCGGACTGCGATACTGCGGTGAACACCTTTGAAACCATTCTTTTCGAGGATACTTCCTCGGATCAGAAATAATCGTTTGCCTCCCCCCCTTTTCCCCTGCGGAGAGGGGCTTTTTTTGTGCAGCCAAAAAAATCAGGCGGTGAAGAAAGAAGCACTCCTCTCTTCACCGCCTGAAAACAGACTGCGGGAATTTATTTCTTGACCTTAATGCCAAAGCTCTCGATTTTCGGGATCAGCCCGATGGCGGGTTTGTCTGCATCCGGGAGCTGCGGGAAATCATAGGCAGGGTAGTCGTTGCCTTCTACGATGGCCGGGCCGTTCGGCGTCAGGCATACGTCCCAGCCCACATAGCGGAATTCCGGTACCACCAGAGCGGCTTTTTTGACCAGTTCTTTTACCTCTTCCATAAAGGGAAGCTTATAGCCGACAAACGGAATACCCGTGGCGGGGTGGGCATCGTAATTGACCAGTGCAGAAGTATGGCCCGGACCGATGATCTCGCCTTTGTCCAGATCAAAATGACAGGCAAGACCGCCGTTTTCGAGATTATCCACAAACTTTCCGTTATTGCCCATTTTGAAGACGGCATACAGAATATACGGCTTGCCCTCATTGAGCAGGGTGACGACCCGCAGACAGTTGAGAGAATACGGATAAATGCGGGCAGCGTCCGGGTGCTGCTCGATCACCTCTTCGATGACGCCAAAGCGTTTTTCAGGGTCGGTGACATAGGCGTACAGTTCGTGCACGGAGGCATAATCGGCCACACGGATCTTTTCGATCCCTTTTCCGCTTTCGCCCACATACGGTTTGGCAAAAAAGAATTCCTTTCCTGAAACAAACTGCTCAAAGCGGGCTTCGTCAATATCCTCTAAATCCAGCACTTCCCGCCCTAAAAACGCCGCGAACTTTTTGTCGAAAACGTTCTTTTCGTCAAAGATGTAAGAATAGTCGTCGTCATTGAGGGTAGTGACCAGATATTTGTTTTTCAAGCGGGTCAGATAGGTTTTCCGCTGTGCGGCTTTGAGTTTGTAAAACTCAAAAATGATATAATCGTTATACCCGGCTCCGTATTTCACGCTGCAGCCAAGCATATCAAAAAAAGTCAGCACCCGGTTTTTGCCTGATTTTTCATGCACCACGCCAATGGCTTCCTTCATCTTTCCAAAGCTGGCTCCGCCCAGCACACGCTTGATATATCCAAGATTCATTCCTTATTCTGCCCCATTTCCTTTTTTCGGTGCCGTTTACAGAGCGGCCAGCTCCGCTTTTACGGAATCACGGATGACAGCAAGCCCCTCCATCAGATCTTCCCGGCTGATGACCAGCGGCGGCATGAGCTTGACCACAGAGTTCTTCCGTCCGGCGCCTTCGATGATCAGACCGCCTGCAAAGCATCTTTCAATCACCCGATCGGCAAAGCCTTTGACGGGGATGTTTTCAAACTCGATTCCCCAGATCATGCCCAGTCCTCTCATTTCCAGACGGGGATCCAGCGGAAGAATCTCGCTTTCGATAAAGGAGCGGATCCACTCTCCCTTCTCTTTCACCTGCTCCTCCACCTGATGGGAAAGCATATATTCAATGCCGCCCTTGGCAGCCACAAAAGCAAGCTGATTGCCACGGAACGTTCCGTTATGCTCTCCGGGAGACCAGACATCCAGCTCCGGCTTAAACAGCGTGATCGCCAGCGGCAGACCGTAGCCGCCGATGGATTTGGACATGGTGACCATATCCGGCACAATGCCGGCCCGCTCAAAGGAGAAGAAGGTGCCGCTGCGGCAGCAGCCGACCTGCACATCGTCCACCACCAGCAGAATATCGTTTTTATCGCAGAAGGCCCGCACATCCCGCAGCCACTGCTCGTCAAAGACCCGAATGCCGCCTTCGGCCTGAATGGTTTCAATGAACAGGGCGGCCGGCTTCTCCACGCCGCTGTGGTCATCGCTGATCAGGCGCTGCATATACCGGACAGTATCCAGTTCCGGGAACATATAGGGAGCAGGGATAAAGGTAACGTTCTCCAGCGGTACCCCGGCGCCCCGCCGGGAGGCTTTATCCGTGGTGAGCGCCAAAGATCCCAGGGTCATGCCGTGGAAAGCACCCATGAGCGCAAACACGTTGCGGCGGCCCTTGACCTTCCTGGCCAGTTTGAGCGCCGCTTCATTGGCATTGGTTCCGGTGGGACCGGGGAATTGGATCTTATAGTTGAGGCCACGGGGCTTTAACACCTTTTCTTCAAAGATCTCAATAAACTCCCGCTTCGGCACGGTGTACATATCGAGGGCGTGCATGACGCCGTCCGATTCAAGGTATTCGATCAGCTTCTGCTTGATCTCCGGGTTGTTGTGCCCGTAATTAACGGCACCGGCTCCGCAGAAAAAGTCGATGTATTTTCTTCCGTCTTCATCATAAAAATTCGCCCCTTTGGCCTTTGTAAACACGGTTGGAAAATGCCTGCAATAGGAGCGCACTTCGGATTCATATTGTTCAAATACCTGAGTATCCATCTTTTTCCTCTCCGTTTCCTAATTTAAGTACATAGCATATTTTACCTTTTTTCATTCCTTCCGTCAAGTAAAATCCGCTTAAAAATCGGCCTTTTTCCCACTATTTTTCAAACAATTCCATCAGATTTTCATTATACACAAATAATCATAACTTCCGATTCTAAAATTGTCCATTATCCGCCGGCAAGCTGCCGGTCCTACGATTTTCAGGGCCTTTCCTTCCGGGCGGCTAACTGAACTCTGTGTGAGGAATATCTTCGGGTTCAGGTTATTCTGAAGGGAAGCCTGCTCTGCTCGGGCAGCGCCGAGAACTCTTCACGCATTCGCTCTCCTTCGCAAGAATTTTACCGTATTCTTTTCTTTTTTAAGTGCAAGTTTTTTGGAAGGAGGAAAACGCCGACTGCACCCCAAGGGCACTTCCACTGGGCGCATTGGATCAGTGAATAATGAATAGTGAATAATGATCTCTCATCGAAGATTTTCCGGAGCTGCCCTTCTTTCTTAAATGTAAGTTTTTTGGAAGGGGGGGCGGGGGGGAGAACCTTTTTGCCAAAAAAGGTTTCCCCCCGGAAAAAGGTTTCCCCCGGCGGCGGCTTCCTGATTCAAAACAAAACAAAACGGCGGGCAGGTGCTCACCGTTCTGTTCCTTTTCTCATTATGCGTTTTCCAGACATTTGACCATAACGGCCTTCTGGGCATGAAGTCTGTTTTCGGCTTCTTCAAAGATCTCGGCGGCATGAGCCTCAAACACTTCTTCGGTGATCTCCTCTCCCCTGTGCGCCGGCAGACAATGCTGCACCATCGCATCCGGTTTGGCCAGCGCCATCAGAGCAGTATTCACCTGGTAGCCGGCAAAAGCCTTTCTCCGCTTTTCGGCTTCTTCTTCCTGTCCCATCGAAGCCCACACGTCTGTGATGACAACGTCTGCATCCACCACCGCTTCTGCGGGCGTGCGGAACATGGCGAATTGGTCGCCGAAGGTTTTGGCAAAGGCCAGAACTTCTTCTGCGGGTTCATATCCTTCTGGACAGGCCACCGAAATGGACATTCCGGTTTTCAGGGCACCGACGATCAGCGAATTCATCATATTGTTTCCATCGCCAATAAAGGCCATTTTGAGACCGTCCAGTTTTCCTTTGAACTCCCGGATCGTCATCAGGTCCGCTAAGATCTGACAGGGGTGACAAAAATCCGTCAGCCCGTTGATGATCGGGATCGTGCCGTAGGAGGCCAGATCTTCTACTTCCTTCTGTTCAAAGGTCCGGATCATAATGCCGTCAAGATACCGTGACAGCACTCTGGCCGTGTCCTGAACCGGCTCGCCCCGTCCGATCTGCATATCTTTAGCGGAAAGGAAGATTGGCTGCCCGCCAAGCTGGTACATACCGACTTCAAAAGAAACTCTCGTCCGGGTAGACGCTTTCTCAAAAATCAGTCCCAGAGATTTCCCTTCCAGCCGTTTGTGGGGAATGCCGTGTTTCTGCTCGTATTTGAGCTGATCGGCCAGATTGAGGATCTCAATGACTTCCT
Organism: uncultured Ruminococcus sp.; assembly: GCA_902772855.1. Lineage (GTDB taxonomy): Bacteria > Bacillota > Clostridia > Oscillospirales > Acutalibacteraceae > UBA1213. The sequence goes on along the minus strand of CACYCG010000002.1, from coordinate 18,387 downwards.
CCGAAGTCAGGTCAAGCATTTTTAATAAATGTTTCATGTCACAATGCCTCCAGTACGGTTTGTAAAATAGAAAGACCCTTGTCTATTTCTTCATAGCTGATGGTCAGCGGCGGCAGCAGCCGCAAAAGCGTTTTGGCGGTCAGGATCAGCAGACCGGCTTCCACGCAGGCCGAAGCCACCTGACGGGCGTTATCCTTTTCCGTCACAATGCCGATCATCAGGCCCTGCCCCCGCACGTCTTTTACATGGGGCATTTCCTTCAGGCGGGACCGGATATACTCCCCTTTTTCCCGGACGGAAGTCAGAAACTCCGGGGTGGAAACTCTCGAAAGCACTTCCAGAGCGGCAGCGCAGGCGATGGGGTTTCCTCCGAAGGTCGTGCCGTGGGTGCCGCCGGAGAGAACATTCTGCAGTTTTTCTGTGCACAGACAGGCCCCGATGGGAAGCCCGCCGCCGAGTCCCTTGGCAGAAGTGACCACATCCGGCATAATGCCGTAATGCTGATAGCAGAACACATCGCCTGTCCGGGAAATGCCGGTTTGCACTTCGTCGATCATCAGCAGGACATCCTGCCCGGCACAGGCTTTGGCCACGGCCTGCACAAATTCCTGCTGCAGCGGCAGGACGCCGCCTTCTCCCTGGATCAGCTCCATGAACACCGCACAGACATCTTCGGTGAGATGCTTCCGGAAATCTTCGATGTCGTTGGCGAGGATGTAGTCAAATCCTTCGGTAAACGGGAAGAAAAAGTTGTGGAACACATCCTGCCCCGTGGCCGCCAGGGTGGTGACGGTGCGCCCGTGGAAGGAGTTTTGCAGGGTGAGGATTTTCTGACGGCCCTTGCCGTATTTGTCAAAGCTGTATTTTCTGGCGATCTTGATAGCGCATTCGTTGGCCTCGGCCCCGGAATTGCACAAAAACACCTTATCCATGCCGGACAAGTCACAAAGCATTTTCGCTGTGTCGACCTGCAGGGGGGAATAATACAGGTTGGAAAGGTGCTGAATGGTGGCCGCCTGATTGGAAACCGCCTGCACCCAGCCTTCATCGCAGTATCCGAGCGAATTGACGCCGATCCCGCTGGTAAAGTCGATATATTCCTTTCCGTCGGCTCCCCACGCCGTGGCGCCTTTTCCTTTTACCAGAGCAGCCGGAAACCGTCCGTAGGTATGCATCAGGTATTGCTGCTCCCCAGATTGTATTTCTTCAAAGTTCATTCCTTTCACTCCTTTATTTCAAGTTCTGAAATATCAATAAAACATGGTCCCGATTCCTTCATCAGAGAAGATCTCCACTAAAATGGAATGCGGGATGCGGCCGTCGATGATATGCGCCCGCTTGACTCCCCGCCGCACAGCTTCTACGCAGCAGTCGATCTTGGGAATCATGCCGCCGGAAATGATGCCTTCCCGTTTGAGGGAGGGAACTTCGCTGACATTGACCACGGGGATCAGGGTGCTGTCATCGTTTTTATCTCTCAGCAGTCCTTTGATGTCGGTCATCAGGATCAATTTGGCTGCTTTCAGCTCCGCAGCGATGCGGGCAGCGGCCAGATCTGCATTGACATTATACACCGCTCCGTTATAGCCCCCGGCAATCGTGGAAATGATGGGGATATAGCCGTTTTTGGTGGCATCGGTGATGACGCCGGTATTGACTTCGGTGATCTCTCCCACAAAGCCCAGGTCTTCCGAAGCGATCGCTTTTTCCGCCATGATCATGCGGCCGTCCAATCCGCACAGACCGATGGCTTTGCCGCTGTGCTGCTCTAAAAGCTGCACCAGCGTTTTATTGACCTTGCCGGCAAGCACCATCTGCACGATTTCAATGGTTTCATCATCCGTGACCCGCAGGCCGTTGACAAAGCGGCTCTCTTTGCCGACCCGCTTGAGCATTTGGCTGATCTCCGGACCGCCCCCATGCACCAGCACCACGTTGATGCCGACAAGCTGCAGAAGAACCAGGTCGTTCATGACTGCATTCTTCAGATCTTCATTGATCATGGCGTTCCCGCCGTATTTGATGACGATCGTCTGTCCGGCGATCTTCTGAATATAGGGAAGCGCCTGGACCAATATTTTGGCGCGCTCTTCATCCGACGTTTTATTCATTTCCGACACCTCCGACATCAGGTTCTGTAATCGCCGTTGATCTTGACGTATTCATATGTCAGATCACAGCCATAGGCTTCCGCAGAAGCGTTTCCGTCATGCAGGGTGATGAGGATCTCGATCTCATCTTCGAGCAGGATCTCTTTCGCTTCTTCTTCCGAAAAGTCGATCCCGGCCCCGCTGCGGCAGACGTCAATGCAGCCTTTAACGGAAGCAAAGGAAACATCGACCTTGTGCACATTGACATCACAGCCGGAATAGCCGATGGCGCAAAGCACCCGGCCCCAGTTGGCGTCTGCTCCGAACATGGCGGCTTTCAGCAGACTGGAACAGATCACCGATTTGGCCACGCCTTTGGCATCCTGCTCGGTTTTCGCTCCGCTGACCTGACAGGTAAGCAGTTTGGTGGCGCCTTCCCCGTCTTTGGCCATTTTGCGGGCAAGCTCCCGGCATACGGCAGTCAGCCCTTCGACAAAGAGGTCGTAGTCCTCCCCTTCCGCTGTGATCTCGTCATTTCCCGCCAGACCGGAGGCCATGACAGACAAGGTATCGTTCGTAGAAGTGTCGCCGTCTATACTGATCATATTAAAACTCACATCGGCCGCCTGCCGGACAGCCTTTTGCAGCATGGCGGAAGAGATCGCTGCATCTGTTGTGACAAAGCAGAGCATGGTGGCCATATTGGGGTGGATCATGCCGCTTCCCTTGGAAATACCGCCGATACGCACCGGCTTGTTCTGGATCATGATCTCCACAGCCACTTCTTTTTTCACCGTATCCGTGGTGAGGATGGCTTCCGCTGCATCGGTAGCTCCGTCTTTGGAAAGAAGCTGCGCCAGTTCTCCCGCTGCATCGGCGATCGGCTCAATCGGAAGCACCTGCCCAATGACGCCGGTGGAAGCCACAATGACATCCTCCGGGGAAATGGAAAGCTCTTTGGCGATCAGGCTGCACATTTGCTCTGCCTTGACGTCCCCGTCCGCATTACAGGTGTTGGCGTTTCCGCTGTTGACGATGACGGCCTGTGCATAGCCGTCCTGAAGATTCTTTTTCGTGATAGTGATGGGAGAGCTTTGCACTAAATTGGTGGTATAAACGGCGGCAGCGGTGCATTTCTTTTCGCAGAAGATCAAGGCCAGATCCCGCTTGGTTTTGTTTTTCCGGATGCCGCAGTGAATACCGGAGGCGGTAAAGCCCTTGGCAGCAGTCACCGAGCCGCCGATAAATGTATAAGACATATTGATTCCTCCCTATGTTAAAATGCCGGGGGCACGAGCTTCAGACCGGTGGTTTCGTCCAGTCCGAAGAGGATATTCATATTCTGGATCGCCTGCCCCGCTGCGCCTTTGACCATATTATCAATGGCGGAAATGGCGATCAGCGTATGGGTGCGGGCGTCGTAATGCAGGGAAATATCGCAGAAGTTCGAGTATTTGATATGGTGGATATCCGCATTGGCCCCCTCGGGCAGCAGGCGGATAAAATACTCGTCCTTGTAAAACGCTTCATACGCCTTTCGTACCTGCTCAAAGGTGACGCCCTCCAGCATCCGGGCATAGCAGGTGGAGATAATGCCCCGGTTGACGGGAAGCAGATGGGGCACAAAGGTGATCGTGACCGGTTCCCCGGCCAGAGAGGTCAGGGTCTGTTCGATCTCGGGAGTGTGGCGGTGACAGGCCACCTTATAGGCATGGAACCCTTCGTTGAGTTCCGGATAATGGTTTCCCTGACTGGGCTTTCGGCCGGCCCCGGTCACTCCGGATTTGGAATCAATGATGATGCCTTTGGTGCTGACCAGTCCGTTTTTTACCGCCGGTGCCAGTGCAAGCGGAGCGCCGGTCGTGTAGCAGCCGGGATTGGCCACCAGCTCTTTGCCACGGATTTTATCCCGGAACAGTTCCGGCAAACCGTACACCGCTTTTTTGTGCAGCTCCTGATCCAAAAACGTGCAGCCGTACCACTCCTGATATTCCTGCTCGCTTTCCAGCCGGAAATCAGCGCCCAGGTCAATAAACCTCTTCCCCGCCGCAGCGCACTGGGAAGCCAATTCCTGCGAAAGTCCGTGGGGCAAAGCCGCAAAGATAACATCGCTCTTTTCCACCACTTCCTCCTGAGTGCCGCATTCCATATCGCACAGCGTGCGGTAGGAAGGGTACACTTCGCTCAGGGGCTTTCCTTCAAAGCTGACCGAACTGATGGCGGCGATCTCCGCCTGCGGATGGGACAGCAGGATACGGACCAGCTCCGCCCCGGCATAACCGGTGGCTCCGATGATCCCCGCTTTGATCTTCATATAGCATTCCTTCTTTTCTTGTTTTCTCTTTATTTCATTTCCTGCACCAGCCGGAGCACCCGCTCCGATTGGGCCTGAACATTCTCTCCGGCAGGACCTCCCAGTACTTTCCGGCCGCTGACGCAGTTTTCCAGCGAGATGGCGTCATAAACACCTTCGTCAAACACATCGCAGATGCGGCGGTATTCATCGAGCGGCAGCTCTTCGAGGGTGGTTCCCTTTTCAATGCACAGTGCTACCAGCGTTCCGGTCGCTTTGTAGGCATCCCGGAAGGGCAGCCCTTTTTTCACCAGATAATCGGCGCAGTCGGTGGCATTGATAAAGCCCTTTGCAGCCGCTTTTCGCATATTTTCGGGGAGCACTTTCATCGTGTCTATCATCGGGGTAAAGGCGGTCAGGCACATTTTGACCGTATCCACCGCATCAAAAACGGCTTCCTTATCTTCCTGCATATCCTTGTTGTAGGCCAGGGCGATCCCTTTCATGACCGTCAGCAGCGTCATCAGGTCGCCGAATACTCTTCCGGATTTGCCCCGCACCAGTTCGGCTATATCGGGGTTTTTCTTTTGGGGCATGATACTTGATCCAGTGGAAAAAGCATCGTCCAGCTCGACAAACTTGAACTCCCAGGAACACCACATGATGATTTCTTCGGAAAAACGGGAAAGATGTACCATCAGAATGGACAGCGCCGAAGCTAATTCCATGCAGAAATCCCGGTCGGAAACGCCGTCTAAGCTGTTCTGGCAGATGGATCCAAATCCAAGCAGGCGGGCTGTGATCGTGCGGTCGATCGGATAGGTGGTGGTGGCCAGTGCGCCGCTGCCCAGCGGCATACTGTCGGTTCGTCGGTAGGCGTCCTGCAGACGGCCGAGATCCCGCAGGAACATTTCCGCATAAGCCATCAGATGATGGCCGAAGGTGATCGGCTGCGCCCGCTGCAGATGGGTGTAGCCGGGCATAACGGCAAAGGCATATTCCTTCGCCTTGCGGCAAAGCACCTCGATCAGCTCTTTGACCTGCGCCTGAAGGGATACGATCTCTTTTTTCAGATATAAGCGGATGTCCACGGCTACCTGATCGTTGCGGCTGCGGGCTGTGTGCAGACGCTTGCCGGTCTGTCCCAGGCGAAGCGTAAGTTCTCCTTCGATGAACGTGTGGATGTCCTCGGCATTGGGATCAATGACCAGCTTTCCGCTGTCCAGATCGGATAAGATCTCCTGCAGTCCGGCGATAATAGCCTGCGCTTCCTGCGCTTCGATGATGCCGCAGGCACCGATCATTTCCGCATGGGCGATACTTCCCTCAATATCCTCCCGGTACATCCGGCTGTCAAAAGAAATGGAAGAATTAAAATCATTTGTTTTCGGGTCGATCTCTTTGGAAAACCTTCCGGCCCAGAGTTTCATTTGTCAACACTCCTGTCGATTATTCTTGTTGCCTGACGGCTGTCATGCACCGCTTTCCGATGATCCCCGATCTTCTCCGTGAGCACGGGAAAACGGTACGGGCAAAAAACAATAAGTCGGGCGGACAGCTTTGATACCATTCGCCCTGACCATTGTTTATTGATGTTTTGGAGAAAAACCGCTCATCCCTGAATGAGTCCCTTTTTCGCCTGTACCTTGATCGGCAGACCGAACAGATTGATGAAGCCGGCCGAATCCTTCTGATCGTACACCTCATCTTCATCAAAGGTCGCAATATCGGGATCATACAAAGAATAGGGAGAGGTAACACCGGCATCAATAATGTTGCCCTTGTAGAGCTTGAGTTTGACGTCGCCGGTCACGGTTTCCTGAGTGGAATCCACGAAAGCGGAAAGCGCTTTGCGCAACGGGGTATACCACTGTCCGAAATACACCAGTTCGGCAAACCGCAGCGCTACGCTCTGCTTGTAGTGATAGGTGTCTCTGTCGAGGGTGATCTCTTCGAGCTTGTTGTGGGCATGGTACAGAATGGTGCCGCCGGGGGTCTCATACACACCTCTGGATTTCATGCCGACCAGACGGTTCTCTACCAGATCGACAATGCCGATGCCGTTGGCGCCGCCGAGTGCGTTCAGCTTCTTCACCAGAGAAACAGCATCCATTTTCTCGCCGTCGATCGCTACCGGGATTCCTTTTTCAAACGAAATGGTCACATAGGTAGGTACATCGGGAGCCTGTTCCGGGGAAACGCCCAGTTCCAGGAATCCCTCTTTGCCATACATGGGTTCATTGGCAGGATCTTCCAGATCCAGTCCTTCGTGGGAAATATGCCAGATGTTTCTGTCCTTGGAGTAGTTGGTCTCACGAGTGATCTTCAGCGGGATCTGATGCGCTTCGGCATAGTCGATCTCTTCGTCACGGGATCTCAGGCTCCACTCTCTCCAGGGAGCGATGATCTTCATATCGGGTGCAAACGCCTTGATCGCCAGCTCAAACCGAACCTGATCGTTGCCTTTGCCGGTGCAGCCGTGGCAGATGGCATCGGCTCCCTCCGCTAAAGCGATCTCTACGATACGCTTGGCGATGATGGGACGGGCAAACGAGGTGCCCAGCAGATATTTGCTTTCATACACCGCATCCGCCTTGATGGTGGGGAAAACGTATTCCTCAATAAACTCCTTGTTCAGATCTTCAATATACAGTTTGGAAGCGCCGGTGGCAAGGGCTTTTTCTTCCAGCCCCTCCAGCTCGGTGGCCTGCCCCACATCACCGGATACGGCGATGACTTCGCAGTTGTCATAGTTTTCCTTCAGCCACGGAATGATGATGGACGTATCCAGTCCGCCGGAATAGGCCAGTACAACCTTTTTGATGTCTCCCATTTTGATTACCTCCGTAAAACGAAAAAATGTTACGTTCTTATTATACACTTTTTGACGGGAGTTGCAAGTAAAAAATGAATATTTATTCAAGATTTCATAATTTTGGCGTTTTACACAAAATTTACACAGCACAACCGCTCATTCCCGGGATAATTTGGACGGATTTCCTATAATTCGGGGCAATATACGAAACAGATCGGATCGAAGCAGGAAAAACAAGCAGATAATAATGTATAATGAATGTATATATACAAAAAAGCCTGTATGCTTTGCAGTTCCTTTTCCGGGAAAAGCGTTTCGTCCGAGAGGATTATATGCTATAATAACAGCATATTCTATTCTGACTCTTTCATGATACAGGAGGTTTTTCAAATGAGTTTTTCTGCTGTTGCTCCCGAAGCACTTGACTGCAATCTTTTCCGGGCGATCGGAAAGGATTGGATGCTGATCTCCGCCGGTTCTGCGGACAAAATGAACACCATGACCGCCAGTTGGGGCGGCACCGGTGTGCTGTGGAACAAAAACGTAAGCATGATCTTTGTGCGGAAGTCCCGCTATACCCTCGAGTTTCTGGAAAAAGAACCGTATTATACCCTCTCCTTTTTCGGCGGCGAAAAGAAAAAGGAACTGGGGATCTGCGGAAAGGTTTCCGGAAGAGATCAGGACAAGATCGCCCTGACCGGGCTGACGCCGGTGTTTGAGGCACAGGCGCCGTATTTTGAAGAAGCCTCTCTGGTGCTGGTGTGCCGCAAACTGTACCGGCAGACGATGGAGGAAGCCTGTGTGATCGACAAGGAAGCCGCCGCTGCGTTTTATGCACAGGGGGATTGGCATGAACTGTTCGTCGGGGAGATCGTGCAGGTGCTGCAGAAAGATGAAACGACATGAGGCGGGTGCTGATCACCGGGGCTTCCCGAGGCATCGGGGCCGCCGGTGCTGAAGCCTTTGCCGCTGCGGGAGATCTTGTGGTGGTGAATTACTGCCGCTCCGAAAAACCGGCGCAGCAGCTCTGTCAAAAAATAAAAGCGGCGGGCGGGCAGGCCATCGCTTTGCAGGCGGATGTGTCCCGCCCGGAAGAAGTGGAGCGCTTGTTCTGCGCTGCCGAAGAAGCCGCAGGAGGGATAGACGTTTTAGTAAACAACGCCGGTATCGCTCAAACAAAGCTCTTCACCGATCTGACCGATGAGGATTGGAGCCGGATGATCTCCGCCAATCTGAGCAGCGTGTTTTACTGCTGCCGCCGTGCCCTCCCCTATATGATCCGGCAGCACTGCGGCAGGATCATCAATATTTCTTCGATGTGGGGGCAGGTGGGGGGATCGTGCGAGGTGCATTATTCCGCCGCCAAAGCCGGCGTGATCGGGCTGACCAAAGCGCTTGCTATGGAAGAGGGGCTCAGCGGAATCACCGTCAACTGCATCGCCCCCGGTGTCATTGAAACCGATATGATCTCCCAGCTTTCCCCGGAAGACAAGGCTTCTCTGGCCGCAGAAACCCCTGTCGGTATCCTCGGCACCCCGCAGGATGTAGCTCGTGCTATGGTGTTTTTAGCATCGGAAAGTTCTTCCTTCATCACCGGGCAGGTCCTTGGTGTCAACGGCGGGTTTGTGGTATAACACACCCTCGCAGACGATCTGTTTCTCTCGCTCTCCATAGGCGTATTGATAAAAAAGCAGCGGGTATTCCCTTGTGAGGATACCCGCTGCTTTTCTGCACAAAAAAGACCGCTGCCTTCACAGCGGTCTTGGGAGAATCAGAACTTCAGGATCTGCTCTTTTCTCAGGAAGGACAGAACAGAGGTGGCCACGGAGAACAGAACCATCAGAAGCAGGACGAAACCGAAGAAATTCAGACCGGCGTCTGCGGTGGCGCTGCCATAGGCACTGGTCGCTGCGGAACCGTTTGCGATCACTTTGGAAAGCAGGACGGAAGCAAGATAGATAATAAAGCCAATCAGCGTAATGCCGGGGACAACAAAGATATGGAACCTCTTGACAAGTGCATTGGACTGGATGAAATCATCCACCATCGGAACAAACCGGGCCACAGAAATGATCAGGGCGATGATGAACAGGAATCCGGCAAAACCGGCCATCTGGAATACGTTGTAATGTTCCTCGCTGGAACCGGTCATTCCTAAAATAGACACAGACGCTTTGATATAGCAGGAGGGGATCAGGCTGAAGATGAAAATCAGCAGGCTCATGAAATAGGCGCCGTGATCAAGAACGATGTTGAAGATGTCACCGGATTTGAACACGGAAACAACATTGTCCAGCGTTTTGGACACCATCTTGCCGATATCAAAAGCCGGCTTGACGCTCATGCCGCAGCTCATGCAGACGGAAGCATCCGGAGCTACCTGACTGCCGCAGTGGGGGCAGAAGGAATTGCCTTCCCCGACCTTTACGCCGCACTGGGTGCAGACAACCTGCGTGTTCATCACCTGGGTGCCGCAGTTCCGGCAGAACTTCTTGGGGGGCATATACTGAGAATTGTCCATCTGAGCCTGGCTCTGGAACTGCTGGGCAGCCGTCTGCTGGGCATAGGGGGTGGAACCGGACTGAGTGGGAGCGGATTCCTCCACCGGAGCACCGCAGTTTACACAAAAAGAATTGCCGACCTGACGAACCGCACCGCACTGGGAACAAAAGGCGTTTCCTTCGCCTTTCCGAGTGCCGCATTCCTGACAAAGATTGTAGGACTCCTCCATGGGAGCACCGCAGGCTTTACAAAACATGATACTTCCTCCGTTTACTTTTTTGTACTATGACAAGGACGACCTGGCGTCACATTGGTTTCAAACCATGTCAATTATACGACAACAGCGGGTCATAGTCAAGGATATTCTACCACCGAGAAAGAAATAAGTCAATTATTTCCAAAGAAAAACCAAAGCGGGGACAGATTCTTTTATCATTTACCCAATTCTTCCGCCCGTCTGGTACAAGCAGCCATGGCCTCCATGATGGCCTCCGGCACCTGCCGCTCCCGGAGAACGGTCATCGCCTCAATGGTAGTGCCGCCCTTGGAACAAACCTTGGCGATCAGCTCCTCCGGGGTGTCTCCGCTGGAGCGAAGCATTTCCGCACTTCCCTCAAAGGTTTTGCAGACAAGCCGAAGCGCCGTGGAAGGGTCGATGCCCACCGATGCGGCATAATCCACCATCGCTTTAGCAAACAGATAGATATAAGCCGGGCTGCTTCCGTTGACGGCGATCACTGCATTCATCTGCTCCTCCGGCAGCACTGCCACCTCTCCGGAATGAGCAAACAGCGCATAAACCTGCTCAAAATCTTCTTGGGAGATGTTTTCCGAACGGCAAAGAGCGGTGGCACCTTTTCCGAGAAGAAGCGGGGTGTTGGGCATGACCCGCACCATAGGACAATTCACGCCAAGACGGCTGCGGACAAATTCGATGGAGATCCCGGCGGCGATCGTTACGAAAACTTTCTCCTGCGAAGCGGCGGGACGGATCTCCTGCAGCACTTCTTCGTAATTCTGCGGCTTGACCGCCAGCACGATGATGTCGGAACATTCCGTGAGTTCTTTTCCGGAGGAAACGGTTTTCACGCCCTTTTCTTCCATCAGCCGGAGCTTGCTCTGGTCAAGGTCAAATACGGCAATGCGGGCGCCGCCGGCGGCCTCGCTGCTGAGAATCCCATTGACAATCGCTGTGGCCATATTGCCGGCTCCGATAAATCCGATCGTTTTTTTGTTCATTGATAAAACACCTCTTTTTTATTTTCAGGGCGATCCCCGCTTTTCTGCTGCGGGACCGCTTCAACAAAAAGAGCGGCCTGCGCCGCTCTTTTTATTGTGTCAGGGGAAGGAAATGCAGGGGGGATTCGGGAAATTATGCTTATTGGAACGACCGTCCGCTGCATAATCTCCGTAGAGGAACATTTCCAGTTCGTCCGCTCTGCGGTACAAAAGACCGTAGTAGCATACGTTGCCGGCATGATGATAGGCCAGCATTTCATTGATCAATGCATTCCGGTTGACATAATTCAGATCCCGTCCGGTAGTGGAGCCTGCATTCAGCCGCAGATAGGTGCCGCTGCAAAAGCCGACTTTCCCGGAGGACGTCTTGACTTTGTACCAGACGCTGTTGTATTTGGTGGTGCTCACAAGGGTGACGTTTTCCTGATAGCCCAGCACACCGATCACTTCAGCGCTGGTGGTGGCTTCTTTCCGCAGATTCAGGCCGGAGTCAGAGGTAACGGTCCCGGTCACGACGGTGCCGTCAGCAACCTTGCCGTAGGAATCCAGCAGAATATCCTTCAGATCGGAAGAGCTGGTCCAGCCGGTGCCGAGGTTATAGGAGAAGGAAACCAATGCATCAAACTGCTGCTGATTGAACCGGACACGGTTGTTGATCAGCATATCGTTTACTTTGCTGGAATAGGCATCCTTGTTCATCGCCGAGACCAGCAGGGCGTAGCCTTCGCTTTTGGTCAGCCCGTTGTAGAAGGACTCCCCTTCCCAGACCACATAGCCGTGGGCGATGGTGGGCAGGTTGTTGGCCAGGGTATCGTATGTAATATAGGAAACGAACCCTTCTTTTTCTCCGACAAAGCGAATCATTTCATCACTGGCCCGGAGCGGATCCAGGGCAGTGGTTTTCTTATCGGTCTTGGAGGAAACGAAAATATCAGCCTTTCCGTCGGTGCAGGTGCGCCAGGACGTTCCGTTGAAGCCCTGCGCCGTGTACTGGAAGGTGCCGGCCTTTTTCGCTGTGTAGTAGCCGGTCCAGACAAAGGTATTGCCTTCTGCTTTGCGCTCGGTGGCGCTGACATTGACTTTGGTGCCGTTTTCATCCACTACAAAATTGACTTTGCTCTGGAAGCGGTCGGTGATGGCGATCAGTTTGACTTTTTGATTCAGAAGAGCAGAGTTGGGAGAGGAATAGGTGAAGCGGATCGGAGCCGCTCTCTCAACGATAATGACGCACACAGCCGTATTGCCGTAGGTGTCGGTATAGGTGATGGCGGCACGGCCGGGGTTTTTCGCTAAAATGAAGCCCTCGCTGACGGTCGCTATGTTGCTGTCGCTGCTTCCCCATTCCGCCCGGCGGGTGGAATAGCCCCGGATATACACGGTTTTGCCGGCCGTTGTGGAAGTGGCATAGCGGGACAGAGAAACGCCGGAGGAAGAAACTCCGTGCACCGTGACCTTGCATTTTGCGCTGACTTTTCCGGAAGCATCAGAAGCTGTAATGGTGGCGGTGCCGGCTTTGAGGCCGCTGACTACGCCGTTGCGAACGGAAGCAACATTGGCGTTGGAGGAAGACCATGTAATGGAGGTGTTATTGGAGGAGGTGGCCCGCAGCACAACGCTGGAACCCATATCGCAGGAAGCGGAAGACTGGGAGATGGTGATGGAATCAGGGTTCTGGACCGTCACCTTCATGGAAGCGCTGACTGCTCCGGAAGCATCGGAGACCGTAATGGAGGCGGTGCCGCCGCTGATGCCCTTGACCAGTCCAAGACTACTGACCGTAGCCACAGCCGAATTGGAAGAACGGTAAGTGACCGTCTTCCCGGAGGGCACTACGGTCGGCGTAAGCGTGAAGCTCTGGCTGACTTGAATGGTTTTGCTGCTTTGCGGGAGAGTGATGGAAGTGACATCGGAGCTGACGACCTTGACCGTGCAGCTTGCCGCCTTTTTGGTTTTGCTGTCCGTCGCCGTAACCACGGCGGTGCCTTCCTTCAGGCCGGTCACAAGACCTTTGCTGGTCACGGAAGCAATCTTGGTATCAGAAGAACTCCAGGAAAAGGTCCCGCCGGAAGTGGCTGTAGCGGTCAGCGTAAAGCTGCTGCCAACGGCGGCCTTTTTGGAAGTGGAGGAAAGTGTGACGGAATCCACAGCATCCGGATTGACGGCGGTGGTGGAGGTGACTGCAAAATAGGAAAGATAATCCGAGCAGACATACCCTTTCTGGCCGTCGGAGAGTTTGACATACGCCCAGGAGCTGCCGCAGAAACGGAGGATATCGACTTTGGTGGACGGATCCAGAGTGCGGATGACGTCATACCCGGTGCCGGCTCCTTTCCGAAAATTGAGGTAATCCGTCGTTTTGGCATCATTGACGATGTCCAGATAATCGCAGGAACAATACCCCGTCATGCCGTCGGAAGTCCTGACTTTCAGCCATTCCGCATTGGAACGGTCCAGAATCGTCAGAGTGACGTTTTTGCCGAGGATCTTCTGGATAGCCGTATTGGTGCTGGCACCTTTTCGCAGGTTCAGGTATTCCGTGGTGGAAGCATACAACACCGTTTCGGCTGAGGCCGTCATGCCGATGATTGGAACAGCCGCCAGAAGGACCGTCGAGGCACAGACGGCTGCTATCGTCCGCCTCACTCCGAAAGAAACCGATGGACGTTCCGTTTTCTTGTGTGCAGGTCTTTGAGAAAACTTCAGAAATGAAAACAACGATTACACGACCTTTCTACTTATCACAAAATTGTAACAATTCAAACGAGCTTACACGCCTAATATTGGGACTATTATACAATAAAATGTCCCCCGATTCAAGAGAAATATTGTATAAATCTCAAGCAATTTTTTTCATATATTGCATAAATAGCACAAGTGAAGCTGATTCAACAGGATATTTTTTGAGCAGTATGCCCATATTTTGGCGAGTCAGGAAGAAATATGAAACTGTCATTATCAATACAAAACTGTAATTATTTTCCTGTTTTTCTTTGCATTTTTGCCCAAAAAAAAGAGCGGACCGATACCGGTGCGCTCTTTTCGGAGAGGTTTTCTTTCCCCGGGATCATTTTTTGGAAAAGCAGCCGCAGCAGCAGTCGTTGCACAGTAGACAAAACAGGCGGTCCATACACGAAAACGCCGGAACGGAGCCGGAGGAAAACCCTCTTAAATGGCTGCTGCGCTCATCAATGAACTGGTCGATGAGGCGGGTGTATTCCGGGTTGTCCGGGTCCATGCGGTGCGCCGTGCCGATGTAGTTGAAAGCCTCCTCCAGCCAGCCCTTCCGGTAATGACTGACCCCCATCAGGTAATACCACTGCGCCGTGCGCTCTTCCGGGCGGATTAGCTGCAGTTCCTGGAGCGCCCGGTCTTCCTCTCCCCCATTGATCATGCGGGCAGCTTTCTGATAAGATGCAGAACAAGTGCTCTCCTGCGCCTGTACATCCTGCCGCTGTTCGGAAGGATGGCTGGAGGAATAGGAATGCCTTTTGCGGGAGCGGGCAGCGGTCCGGTCTTCTCTCTCTCGAAGGATCTGCTCATACGCCGCATTCACCTGTTTCATTTTTTCGTTGGCCTGAGCGGACAGAGGACTGTCGATGTAACGGTCTGGATGGTATTTCTTGGCAAGTTTCCGATAGGCCTGCTTGACCTCTTCATCGGAGGCTTCTTCGCTGATCTGCAAAATCTCATAAGGATCGGTCATATCATTTCTTCCTTCCCGAAAGAATAGGTCATATCCCCCTCCTCCCTCGGGAGGCGTCCTCTGCGGGCAAGGCGGGGGTACAGGTCTGATGGCTGGGAATGTTTCCGAAAAAGACATTCCGCCTGCCGGATCTCTAAGCCGTCGTAGATGACATTATCCAGAATATCCCGGAAGGAATGCAGCGGGAGCAGCTCATACGCCAGCCGGAGCTGGGAGGCCGTTTGCTGCAAAACCTCTCCGGCATAGATCTCATACCCCTGAGGGTACTTGAGATATACCTGCCGGAAGGGATTGAAGCGATTTTTCCGCAGATCTCCCGGAAGATCGTCGGCCGCATCCATCAGGTAGATCCATCGGCCCGTCTGATAGCCGAACACCCGGAGAACTTCCCGGACAGCCGAGTCCTCCGACAAGGACTCGCAGACAAAGGATGTAAATACCGCCGTTGCATCGGCCGCCCGGTCGATGGAGGCATTGGCTTTTTCCGCTGCCTGCTGGCTGCGGAGCATTTCCTGCATTTTGTCGGCCGCGTCCGGATAGGCGGCGGCGGCCTTCCGGTAATTCCTGCGGAACAGAAAACAGAGAAACCGGGCGATGGTTTTTTTCCAGAACCCGTCATCTGCTATCGTGTCAAGCAGTTTTCCGTACGCAAGCAGCACTGAGATGGCCCCTGCAAAGGTAAACGCTTCCCCCTGCGAACCGCAGAACAGGCATCGTTTCCACGGCTGACAAGGACAATGCCTGCGCCTTACCGTGCAGGATTCTTCCCGCAGGGACAGCGTCAGCATGGCAAGCACCGTGCCGTCATAACTCAGAAGCAGCCGGGACAACACCCCGTAGCGCCTGCCCATCTCTCGGCACAGCCCGCAGTAGACGCTGCGGTAGAGAGTTATTTCCCGTTTTTTCAGTTCCTCTTCATCAGGACGCAGATAGCCGAACACGGCGACACCTCTTTTCAGTCCTGCAGGACTTTTTTCAGATACTGTCCGGTAAAGGAGCGGGGGTCTGCGGCAATCTCTTCGGGCGTTCCCGTGCTGATGACCGTTCCGCCCCCATCGCCTCCTTCCGGACCGAGGTCAATGATGTGATCCGCTGTTTTGATCAGATCCAGGTTGTGTTCAATGACGATCACCGTATTGCCGCCATCCACGAATTTCTGAAGAACCTGGATCAGGCGGTGCACGTCCGCAATATGAAGGCCCGTGGTCGGTTCATCGAGGATATAAACTGTTTTTCCGGTGGAGCGTCTGGATAATTCCGTCGCTAATTTAATGCGCTGCGCCTCTCCTCCGGACAGAGTGGTGGAGGGCTGGCCGATTTTGATATACCCTAATCCCACATCCCGCAGGGTTTGCAGTTTGTTCAGGATCCGCTGCTGGCTGGAGAAAAACTCGCATCCTTCCTCTACGGTCATCTCCAGCACATCGTAAATGGATTTTCCTTTATACTTCACCTCGAGCGTTTCCCGGCTGTAGCGCTTTCCTCCGCAGACTTCGCAGGGAACGTACACGTCCGGCAGAAAATGCATTTCGATCTTGATAATGCCGTCTCCTTGACAGGCTTCACAACGCCCGCCTTTGACATTGAACGAAAACCTCCCGGAAGCATAACCCCTCATTTTGGCTTCGTTTGTCTGTGCAAACAATTCCCGGATATCGGTAAATACTCCGGTATAAGTAGCCGGATTGGAGCGGGGCGTGCGGCCGATGGGCGATTGGTCGATGCTGATGACTTTATCGAGCAGCTCTATGCCGGTGATCTCCCGGCAGCAGACCGGGACGGGGCGGGCTTTGTTCAGCACCGTGGAAAGCTGCTTATACAGCACCTCATTGACCAAAGAGGATTTTCCCGAACCGGACACGCCGGTGACGCAGACAAACTTTCCGAGAGGAAAGGAAACGTCGATGTGCTTGAGATTATTCTGATAAGCGCCTTTGACCGTCAGGAATCCCCCGTTCCCCGGGCGGCGGGTCTCCGGGACCGGGATCCGGCGCTCCTTGCTGAGATACTGCCCGGTGATGGACCGCCGGCAGGCCTTGATGTCGTCGATCGTTCCGGCACAGACCAACTCTCCCCCGTGAATGCCCGCTCCCGGTCCGATATCAATAATATGATCCGCTGCATACATTGTGTCTTCGTCATGCTCCACCACGATAACGGTATTCCCCAGATCCCGGAGGTTTTTCAAGGTGGCGATCAGTTTGTCGTTGTCCCGCTGGTGAAGTCCGATGCTCGGCTCATCTAAGATATACAAAACGCCCGAGAGCGCCGAACCGATCTGGGTGGCCAGCCGGATGCGCTGGCTTTCTCCCCCCGAAAGCGTCCCGGCAGAACGGGACAGGGTCAGATAAGACAGGCCGACCCGGTTGAGAAACTCCAGACGGCTGCGGATCTCTTTGACGATGGCTTGTGCGATCTGCCGATCCCGGTCGGACAGTACCGCCTGCTGCACAAAATCCAGCGCTTTTTCCACAGACAGGTCGCAGAAATCGCTGATATTCATATCCCCCACCGTCACTGAAAGACTTTCGGGGGACAGGCGCTTGCCGTGACAGGCGTCGCAGGGAACGGCGCTCATGTAGCTTTCGATCTCCGCCTTGACCCAACTGCTCTGTGTTTCCCGGAAACGGCGCTCTAAGTTCGGAATGATGCCTTCAAACTCCGTCTGATACGTTCCGCTGCCGTATTCGTTTTTGCGGAAAACGGTGATCTTCTTTCCTTTGGTGCCGTAGAGTACCACGCTTTTTGCCTCTTCCGACAAATCGGCAAAGGGGATGTCCAGCGAAAACCCGTAGGCTTTGGACAGAGACTCCATATACATAGCCGCAATTGTGCTGCCTTCCATCGCCCAGCCGCTTCCCTTGACAGCGCCCTGACGAATGGAAAGCCGGGAATCCGGAACGATGCGGTCCAGGTCGATCTGAAGAAAAACACCCAGACCGGTGCATTTTTTGCAGGCTCCGAAAGGATTGTTGAAGGAAAACATACGGGGACTTAATTCATCCATACTGACGCCGTGTTCGGGACATGCATAATTCTGGGAAAAAAGGATATCTTCTCCCTCCTGACAGGCGATCAGCACCAGCCCTCCGGCTAATTTAGAAGCAATTTCCACTGAATCCGCCAATCGGGAGCGGATCTCTTCCTTGACCACCAGACGGTCCACCACCACATCAATGGAATGCTTTTTGTTTTTCTCAAGCGAGATCTTCTCCGAAAGGTCATAGATGATGCCGTCAATCCGCACCCGTACAAATCCGCCTTTGACGGCGGCTTCGAGTTCTTTTTGATGCTGGCCCTTTTTCGCCCGGATGATCGGCGCTAAAATCTGGATCTTCGTTCCCGCCGGCAGCGTCAGCACCTTGTCCACGATCTGGTCCACAGTCTGCTGCCGGATCTCCCGGCCGCAAACCGGACAATGGGGCACCCCGATGCGGGCATAGAGCAGACGAAGGTAATCATAAATTTCCGTAACCGTTCCGACCGTGGAACGGGGGTTTTTGGAAGTGGTTTTCTGGTCAATGGAAATGGCCGGTGAAAGACCGTCGATGCTGTCGACATCCGGTTTGTCCATCTGCCCTAAAAACATCCGGGCATACGAGGACAGGGATTCGACATAACGGCGCTGTCCTTCAGCATACAGGGTGTCAAACGCCAGCGAGGATTTACCGGAACCGGACAGGCCGGTCATCACCACCAATTGATCCCGGGGAATCTCCACGCTGATGTTTTTCAGATTATGCTC
>CACYCG010000001.1 GCA_902772855.1 uncultured Ruminococcus sp. | reverse complement strand
GCTCGAACTGAAGGGCGATTTCCAGCAGCTTGTCAATACCGACAACTTCTTCTGCTACGGAACGCATAAGGTCGTTTTCTCCGGCGATAAGCTGCAGCAGATCTCTTTCGCAGCGCCGAACAGCAATCAATTTAATATTCTGAGCAGCACCCCGAATACAGAGGTGGATATCGTCGCCGGCAATATTAAAACGCTCGGTTCTGACGTGCAGGTGCGGTCTTTCAACCAGTACGGCACGCTGGGACTGGCTGGTCACACCCTCACCATCAGCGGCAATCTCGTTCATAATGGAAATATCCACGGAGAAGCCGGAAAACTGGTGGTTGTGGGCAATTATGTGCAGCCCAGCGGCGGTTTGTATGTGGAAGACGCTACCGTGCGTGTGTACGGAGATTACCGTCTGCAAAGCGTCACCACCGATGAAACCGGCGCACCGGTGTATGGTTCTTCCTCTTCGTACCTTCAGATGACGGACCCCCTCGGCAAACTGATCGTGTCCGGCACGATGGTCTCCCAGACCACCTGGGGACAGGGCGGCTACAACTGCCTTTCCGCCGGAACGCTCGAACTGAAGGGCGATTTTCAGCAGCTTGGAAACATAGACAATTTCTATTGTTACTCTTCCCATAAAGTCGTCTTCTCCGGAAGCAGACTTCAGACGATCTATTTTGAAGCGCCGACCAGGAGTAAGTTCAATATTCTTGCTTCTTCCTCTAATGCCAAGGTGGATATTGTGCAGGGAAATATCAGCAAGATAGGCGCCAAGAACACCCTGCGGAACTTCAACCAATACGGCGACCTTAACATCAACGGCAAAAACCTGACGATCTCGCAGAACTTCACCCAAAACGGAAACGTCACCGTGAATAAAGGAACGCTGACCGTCAAGGGGAACTATCAGGCCTTGAGCAAACAACTGAGGCTGGGCGGCGGCAAGGTTTATATCGATGGAAACTTCCTGCTTGCAGCGGTGAACATGGATGATCCGAGCGCACCGCAGTATGATTATTCCTATGCTTCCTTCCAGATGAACGACCCTGCGGATTACATGAGAGTAGGCGGAAACTTTGTCACCTACAGCTATTATGGTGAGGGCGGCTACAATGACTTCTCCGACGGCACCCTTGAACTGAAAGGTGATTTCACCCAGATGGGGGCATCACAAAACTTTAACGGCAGACTCAATCATAAGGTGGTCTTCTCCGGAGAAGGCCGTCAGACGGTTTATTTTGATACCGCTCCTTACAGCGGCTTCGGCATTCTGGAAGGCACCCCCAACACCAACGTGGTCATCACCAAGGGCCGCATCAATGCCATTTCCACTGATGTACAGGTGGACACCTTCGTACAGTACGGCGAGCTGGATCTCTCCGGTCACACCCTGACGGTCGACTCTCTCTTAAGAGAAAACGCCCGGATCTATGTGAACGGCGGCACTCTTGTCACCAACGGCCTGTTCCTCCATGAAGCCGGCACCCTGCAGCTTGGCGGCGGCACCGTGCAGACAAACGGCGATTACCGCATTCAGACGATCGCCTACGATGACGATGGCAATCCGTACTATACTTCATCGTTCGGCGCTCTTCAGATGAACACCCCCACCGATTATTTCCTCGCCAACGGCAATTTCTATGATTACAGCTACTATGGCATGGGCGGCTACAACGACCTGGCAGACGGCACCCTCGAGCTGAAAGGCAATTTCGAGCGGGGCGGCGCTTCGGAAAACTTCAATGCCCGCCTGAATCATCGGACCGTGATCTCCGGCACAGGGGCGCAGACGATCGATTTTGGAAGCTCCAGCTACTCCGGCATTCGGATCCTGGAACACGCCTCCAACCCGCAGGCAACTCTGAAGGGCCGTGTCAATTACCTTGGCACCGATTCCGTTCTGGGCAGCTTTACGCAGTATGATACGTTTGATCTGCAGGGCCACAGCCTCACCGTAGGCACCCTGAGAGAAAACGGCACGATCGACGTGAACGGCGGCACCCTGAAGACCACCGGCCTCCTGCTGCACGAAGCGGGCACCCTGAAAATCAACGGCGGCACCGTGATCACCGAAGGCGATTACCGCAGCCAGACCTACGCCACCGATGAAAACGGCGACGTGCAGACAGATGAAACGGGAGCACCGGTCTTCACGGCTGGCAGAGGCCAATTGGAAATGGTCAATGCGGCCGATTATATGCTCGTCAAGGGCAGCTTCTATGCCAACAGCTATTACGGCAATTCAAACCTTACCGACGGTATGCTGGAGATCAAAGGCAACTTCCGCCAGATCTCCGGAGCGAGCAACAACTTTGCAGCTTCCAAAAACCACATCACCTTCCTCTCGGGTGAGGATATTCAGTATGTTTCCTTTGACAGCAACTCCTCCTGCTTTGCTACGCTGATGATCGAACAGAAGGACGTGGTTCCTTCCTATGTGTTTGAAACATCGGTCAGAGTCGGAACTCTGATGGATCTGAAGTATCTTTACAACATTTCCAAGCTGGAAAGAGACACCTATGTGATCGGCGAAGACGTTGTCATCAACGGAAAAGGCATCGGCGGCGCAGGCGGTTATCAGTATGCGTATTATTACCGCCACAGCAGCGAATCCGATGATAACTACCACCTGATCGGCACATTCCCCACCACGGACAGTACTGCTTCCTTCAAAGCCGAACAAACCGGCACCTATTTCATCATCGTTGATGTTTCCGATGCCAACGGCAGCACCGCACGGAAAACGCTTTCTGTGAAGATCAACGACGTCCTCCAGAATAATACCACCATCAGCACCGACCGGGTTGGCATCAGTTCCTCCGTTAGACTGAATGCCGCAGCGGCCGAGGGGCTTCCCTCCTACACCTACACCTACTACTACCGGAAAGCGAGCGGCAAATACTGGACGCTGATCGGCGCAGCCAATACCGGCAGCACCTATGCCACCTTCAAACCGGTGTATGTCACGGATTACGTCCTGCGTGTGGACGTGACCGATGCGCTGGGAACGGTCGTTTCCAAAGAGTTCTCCGTCAGCGTGTACAACGACCTGTCCAACGAATCCACTATCAGTGCAGACGCTGTCCGCAAGGGAACACAGATCACCATCAAAGGCATCGCCAACGGCGGCAAACAGGCCTACACCTACGCTTACTTCTGCAGGAAATCCACCAGTTCCAACTGGACAAAGCTCAGCGATGGCTTTGTTTCCGACAGCACGATGTATTTCACCCCGTCTATGGCGGCCACCTATCTCATCCGGGTGGATGTCCGTGATGCGACCGGTCTGGTCATCAGCAAAGAAATGAGCCTGCGCTCTGTGGGCGATCTGCTCAACGAATCCGAGATCAGCGCCGAAAGCGTGATGAGAGGCACCACCGTGACCCTCACCGGCAAATCTGTCGGCGCACAGGGAAGTGCCCTGTACGCTTTCTATTACAAGAAGGCAAGCAGCAAATACTGGACGGCCATCGGAACCGAATTCGGCACCGACACCACCGCCTCCTTTGTACCCGGCACGGTGGGTGTCTATCAGGCACGCATTGACGTCAAAGACGACAGCGGCAAAATCGTTTCCAAGACCTTTACCATCGATGTTACCTCTGATTATTTCAACACCTCCACCCTGTCCGCTTCGAGCGTGACCAAGGGCACCGCCGTTACCATCAATGCCAGTGCTCACGGCGGAAAAGGCCCCTTCACCTATGCCTATTATTACAAGAAGGCTTCCAGCAAAACCTGGCTGAGCCTTTCCGATGGCTATGTGGACAATGCTTCTATGGAGTTTACCCCGTCGATGGCGGCGGATTATCTGGTAAAAGTGGACATCAAGGACAGCACCGGCACTGTCGTTTCCAAGGAGCTTCAGCTTGAATCCACCACCGGACTGCAGAACCGTTCTGCGATCAGCGCCGACACGGTCGCAAAGGGCACCCCGGTCACCATCACCGGCGCAGCGGGCGGCGGTTCCGGCAGCTACACCTACCGCTATCTGGTCAAGAAAAGCACTTCCTCCACCTGGACCTCTCTGAGCTCCGGCTTTACGCAGGAAACCGAGTGGACCTACACCCCGGCTATGGCTGCGGTGTACCAGATCAAAGTGATCGTGCAGGATACGAAAGGCGTTACCGATGAAAAGATCTTTACGGTTACTTCCACCTGAAAACAAAACGCACTTCCATGAAAACAGCCACCCCGTGCAAGCGGGGTGGCTGATGTTTTGAGGAGGGGAAACCGGTGCGGAGAAGAGTCAGGAGTTTTTTTGCGGGAGGCTTTGTTCTTTTTTGGTCATGTTGCGCATTTCGTACACGATGAATCCGAGGACGACAAAAAAGGCAAGGGCGTCCGAAACCGGCGCCGCAAACAGGATGCCGTCCAGCCCCCAGAACAGCGGAAAAATCAGCAGCAGAGGAATAAGGAAAAACACCTGACGGGTCAGAGAAAGGATGGTGCCTTTCAGGGGCTTTCCGATAGAGGAGAAAAAGTTGGAAGAGATCATCTGGATCCCCGCCAGCGGCAGCATAAAGAGAAAGGTTTTCATAAACAGGACCGCAAAATCCTTGTAGAGTTCGCTGTCCTCCTCTGAACCGAAGACAGAGAGAACCGTTTCCGGAAAAAACTGAAAAACGATCAATCCGGTCAGCGTGATGACGGTCACGCACAGAACGGCCAGTTTGTAAGTAGCCTTAACACGCTGATAGGCGGCAGCACCGTAATTGAATCCGATGATGGGCTGCATTCCCTGAATGATCCCGATGATGACCGCCAGCACGATGGCATTGACTTTCATCACGATCCCGCAGGCGGCCAGCGGAATATCTGAACCGTAGATCGTCATGCCGCCGTAATAGACCAGTGAGCGGTTGAGAACGACCTGCAGCAGGGTGATGGAGATCTGCGTCAGCCCGTTGCTCATGCCCATCGAAGCGGTTTTCCCGATTTGTTTCAGCGAGATCCGAAAATGACGCTTGTGCAGGGAAACCCGCTTGATCCTGCGAAGGTACAGCATGGCAAAGCCGCAGGAAACAATTTGCCCGATCACCGTAGCCCAGGCCGCACCCGCTACGCCCCAATGACAGACGAAGATGAAGAAAGGGTCCAGGACCGTATTGATGAGCGCCCCGATCAGCATGGTGGTCATGGAATACAGGGGACTGCCATCGGCCCGTGCAATATTGCTGCACCCGTTCATAACGATCAGAAACGGCATTCCGACAGCGGTGATGGATGTGTAGGAAACGGCATAGTCGAGTACGTTTTCCGAAGCGCCGAAGGCGATCAGCAGCGGCCGGTGAAAGAGAAGCAGCAGCACGCCATACAGTGTTCCGAACACAAACATCATGGTGATCCCGCCGCCCACTGCAGCAGCGGCTTCTTCCTGCTGCTTTTTTCCAAGGGAGAGGGAATAGCGGGCGGCTGTGCCAATGCCGATGGTCAGGGCGATCGCCATGCAAATGGTGACAAAGGGGTAGGAAACCGTGGTGGCGGCATTTCCTAAATACCCGACCCCTCTTCCGATAAAGATCTGGTCGACAATATTATACAGCGAACTGACCACCATCGCCACGACGCTGGGGATGGCAAACTCTGCCAAAAGAGAGGGGATGGATTTGATTCCGATCGGATTTCCGGGAACCACTGGTTTCTTTTCCTGCAAATTCAGACACTTCCTTACTTTATTCGATGAATATTATAGACTTTCTGCGAAACCTTGTCAAGCAGGCGGAAATATGCTATACTACTTCTGTAAGCTATGAGATGCAGCAGGTCATCCTGACCTGCCGGACAGAAAGGAAAGAAAGCATGAAACAGAAATATCTGCTCTTCGTTTTGGCAGGAACGCTCCTGCTGCTTGTAGTGGCTGGCTGTCAGCAGCATACACCACCCGACAGTACGTCTTCTCAGGAAGCATCCGTGTACGGCGTATCGGCGCCTTCGCAGGAAAGCATTTCCGAAAGCTCACTATGGGAAGAATCTCTCCCGGAAAAAAGGGAGTCCTCTATGACCGATGAAGAAATCGTGTCCTCCTACCTGCATCCTTCCCGTGCGCCCGAAGAGAGCAGCCAAAGCTCCGGGAAGTCGATGGAACTTCCGATCATTCCAGTTCATCCGGACAAATCAGAGGACCCGGCCTCCACATCGTCCCCTTCTTCCCAGAGTCCTGCCTCTTCCAGACCGGCTGAATCCTACTCCTTCGGAGATTTGTCCACTATCAGCCAGCTTCCCAAACCGATAGAATCCTCTGTCCCCCCGGCTTCTTCCGTTCCTGCGGAAAGCAGCGCAGCGGTGTCGGAAACGACGGAAACAGAGATCTCTCTTGACCCCGACGAAACGGAGATCATCCGCTAAAACGGACAGGAGGGTATACCATGCTATTTCCTGCCGCAGCAAGGGAGGCAGCCGACCGGATGGCCGCTTCCTGTTCTCCGGACCATCTCCGGGACATATCCGGACAATTGAGCCGCCGCTATCAGCAGGATGGCGGAAAAGGAAACGCTTTGGTGACAGCCGATGAAGAAGCGCTGGTGTATTCATTAGTGCGAATGCCTGCCACTTTTGGGGCGGCTTCGTTTGCCTTGGAACACACCCTTCCGTTTCTTTCAGAGGAACTGCATACTCTTTTTGACGCCGGCGCCGGGACCGGAGCGGTCGGCTGGGCCGCAGAGGAACTGCTTCCCCTGCAGCGCATCGTCTGTCTGGAGCGGGAAGCCTCCATGCGGCGCCTTGGGGAGACCCTCGCCCGGCAGGGAGGACCGGTTCTTTCAAAAGCGCAGTGGCTGGCAGGAGACCTTGTATCCTGTCGAGAAACCGTCCCCTTCGATATCGTGACCGCCTCCTATGTCCTCAACGAAATGACCCCGGCGCAGTTTGAAAAGGCCCTTCAGACCCTATGGACGCTGACCGGAAAGCTCCTTCTCCTGATCGAGCCGGGCACCCCGCAGGGATTCGAGCGCCTGCGGTCGGCCCGGGACCTTCTGCAGGGAATGGGAGGCTATATCGCCGCCCCCTGTCCGCATGGAAATGCGTGTCCACTTGGTCAGGGAGATTGGTGTCATTTTTCCGTCCGGGTACAGCGCAGCCGCCTGCACCGTCTGATGAAAGGGGGAGAGGCCCCCTATGAGGACGAAAAGTTTTGCTATTTAGCCGTCACCCGCCGTCCTTCTCTGCCCTGCCCGCCCGGGGGACGGGTGCTGCGCCACCCGCAGATCGGCAAAGGACATATCGGGTTTACGCTTTGCACCCCGGAAACGATCCAGAACGTGACGGTAACAAAAAAACACCCCGCCTATCGTCAGGCCCGTAAAGCGGAATGGGGCGATTATCTGACACTGGATCCATCATTAGCTTTCGCCTGACGATGAGCATACCCTAAACGAATTGATTCCCTGCCGGATGGAAAGGAGAACAGCAAATGGAAGGAAAAGCATCATTCTCTCACGATGATTGGATAGATACCGCCGATCGGGTAGCCAAGGAGCTTTCTGTAATCACCGGCAGCGGAAATTATAATCCGGAAATGTTTTTAGATCTTATTCAGGAAAGTCTGGCGCCGGTGGATCAGTTTTTTGCCAACTACGCCTGCGCCATTATGGAGATCGAAACGAAGTTCAAAGTTCTAAATGAGCAGTTTTCTCTGAAATATGACGGAAATCCCATTGAATCCATTCATTCCCGTGTCAAAGATTACGACAGCATTATCCGAAAAGTGATCCGGAAGAATATTCCCCGCTCGCTGGAAGCCATTGAAGAGCAGATCAATGACGTGGCGGGGGTGCGGGTAGTTTGTTCCTTTGTGGAAGATATCTACCGTCTGGCGGATTGTCTGCTCCAGCAGGACGATATTGTGCTCATTCGCCGCAAGGATTATATCCAGAACCCCAAACCCACCGGCTACCGCAGCCTGCACCTGATCGTAGCGGTGCCGATCTTTTTGGAAAACGAAAAGAAGATGGTGAAAGTAGAAGTACAGCTTCGGACGATTGCGATGGATTTCTGGGCCAGTCTGGAGCACAAACTTCGCTATAAGAAAAATATGTCCCCTGAAATGCTGGAAATGCTTTCAAAGGAATTGACGGACTGCGCCGAAATCTCCGCCTCCCTCGACAGCCGGATGCAGAACGTCCGCCACCTTTTGTCCGGGAGCGATGTAACGGAAGACTGAAACAATTTAAGTGCAGGTTTTTAGGAAAGGGGCCCGGGGTGCAGTACCCCAAGGGCACTTTCGCCCAACGCACCACGCCGCTGGCCTATACAAGACCTTTGGCGTCTTCTTCAAGCTCAAGTTCAGGTAGGGGAGGTCCGGGGGGACTCCCCCGGCTACGGGTCCAGCGTCACGCTGGCGCTGGCGTCCACGGAAATCAATTTTCAAAATAGGAATGAAAACGCCTCTGGCCGCCGGGGGCGGCGGCGGGAACCTGATGCAGCCGGTTAGAAG